>DATDTY010000071.1 GCA_035290625.1 Candidatus Nanoarchaeia archaeon | reverse complement strand
ATTTTCGACATCCTTTCGAACCGAGGTCCTCAGGTCCAAAGCCTGAGATGCTTGGCCGCTACACCACGGGGCTAATGGACGACAAAAAAGAGCCGAGCATTATAAAGATTTCTGATGGGTGGTCTCTGGTGAAAATCCCGCAGTGGCTTGCGAGTGAGCTCGTTCTCACTCGCTCACAAGCCACCGGCTGCCGCCAGGTTCGCCTCCTGCATATTCTCATGGGAAGCGACATTCCCCGAAGGGGGCAACCCTCTTGTCGCTGCGATGCCCTTGACTTCGAGGGCTCACAACGAGGCGGCAGCACCGATTTTCACCGGAGCCAGGAGGATATAAAGATATATAAAGGTCAATTATAAAAGCCAGTTTCTGAAAGCATTGGAAAATTGTCAATGCAGGTGAGAGACGTGCAAAAAGCTGTTCTAAAGCGGGCAATCCTGGGAGCCTTGCTTGCCATCATCTTCATTGCCGCTATTCTCTCATTTGTGCGCGAGAGAGGCCTGACAGGGTTTGCAAGCGTTGTATACACGCAGATTGAGGTTGAGGAGCAGAAACCCGGGTCAGCGCCTCCGAAACTGACGACCACTTTCCCCCAGGAATCAAGGGTTACCATCAAAGAGCCTGAGAGCCAAAGCTTCTTCGCTGAGGCAACTGATCCTGATTCAGAGGTTAGATTCCAGTGGCAAATCAATGACATTGAGCTTGAGGGAGAAAACGACAAAAAATATACGTTTGAGGGCGGGTATAGTAAGGCTGGAACCTATAGGATAGGCATTATTGCATTTGATGGGTCCTCAAGGGACGCCCGAAGCTGGATACTTACAGTCAATAACACGCCCCAGGAGGGAGTGTACGATGGATGCAATGGCCTCTGCTGCGATGTTCAATGCAGAGACACAAGACTTACGTGCGCCGATGGCACAGAATCCGTATGCGGCAACAGGTGCAACCCATTGAACGGCCAGTGCGGCTCCTGCGTTCCGAAATGCTTTGAATATTTCTCAGCTCCATCAAAAGATGTAAAGCGCGTAGGTCAGCCGCCGAGCAGGAAAACGATCCCCTGCGTCAATGTGACAGAAAGTGTCAGGGAAGAGATCAAGATTAAGGAAGAGGACCTTCCATCGCAGTTTAAGATTCCGCCAGGGTATTCAGTGGTTATGCAGCCATTCAGCATCGATTGCTCAGGAGGAAATGTTGAGATGACCCTGAGCATCTCCCAAAAGTTTTATGATGTGGCAGCCCTGCAGTGCAGTGGAGCAGACTGTAAATCCTTCCATATCAAGAACACAACCCGGCTCAAATGCGGGAATCAGGTATTTGGTGAGATTTTACGAAAGGAAGAGGTCGTTGAGCCTAAGTTTTTTCAGGTCCCCATTGAGCAGACGACGCTTAATCTCACAGAATTTCGCAGGGCGGTGTTCAGCGGAGAAACGAGTGTTTTGTTCTACGGAGAGTTCTTCGAAAACCTCTCTGTGACCTTATTTGCCCCCAACAGTTCTGTTCCTCAGGCAAGCAATCTTGGGCTGAAGATCACAGGAACTCCTCTGGTGCTCAGTTTTAATCATGCTCAGAAAGGCCTTGGATCAACAGTGAGCATGCCCTTCAAGAAGGATGATGAGATTATTGAAGAGACAGTGGCGATCTACGGCAAGACTGCTGAAGGCTGGGAGCAGATTGATTCAGCCATAGACCCTGAAAAGAGGATCGTGACAGGCAACATCTCTGATATAGGCAGGTTCATTGACAGCAAAAGGCAGGTGATGTTCGCCCTCATGGGGGTCTACTGCAAGGAATGCTTCAACTCTTCCCTTAAGATGATTTACAATCCCGTTGAGCCATCGCGCAATGCCCTGATCCTGGTTCATGGCTTAGCCAGTTCCCCTGCGACATTCCAGGAGATGATTGATGATGTCAGGCTTACCCAGGGAAATTTCCAGATCTGGGTGTTTTCCTACTCACCTGAAAAAACGATTGGAGAAGCGAGTAAAGATCTTGCAAAGCTTATAGAAGCTGAAGTTGCTAGGTTTGATAACCTCTACATTGTTGCCCACAGCCTTGGAGGCTTGGTTGCCCAGCAGGCCTTGAACTTTGGGTTTACGGAGAATAAGAAGTTTGAGCGGTCTTACACGTTTGTTGGCAAGGTGAGGAAAGTCGTTCTTGCAGGAGCCCCTAATGAAGGAAGCCCTGCAGCAGAGGTCTATTTGAATCTTTTCAAATCACTAATCAACAAGAAAGGCTCCTTTAATGTGTTCAACTACTACAGCAACACGATTCGGGAGGTGGTCAATGGGATCATCACCCCGCGCGTTCCGGGGATTAGCTATTATGTGGTTGCAGGCACAAAGCCCTATGAGTTCAATCAGGTCTTTTTTGGAAAGTCCGGATTCAGGGAGGAGGTTGCGAATGACGGAGTTGTGTCAGTCAGAAGCGCGCAGCACGTCGGAGAAGGCTATATCGACAACCAGTGCGGGAATTATTTTGAAGTCAATGTGAGCCATTCCGAGCTGATCGATAATCCTTACTCAAGGCAGATCATAGAGAAGATCGTATCCAGCGAGATATTGGGAAAGGAAGAGGAAGCGAGCCTGTTGGGCCAGAACAATTATTTCGATATGAAGGTCGTAGCGTGCTCGCCGCTGGACAAGTTTGTTGTGGTTGGGAGAGAAGCCCCTTACGAAAAAATCCAGGACCCTTCAGGATGCAGCTGCGGAAATGGGTACTGTGGCTTTGGGGAGGACGAATCCAACTGCCCTTCTGATTGCGGGAATGTGTTTGCGCGGGAAAATCTTGCCAGGAACAGCAAATACATTGCCTTCCTGGTGATTGCCGGATATCTTATCTTCATTTCAAAGAGGAGGAAGTACTTCAGGAAATATGCGCACCTCAGCTATATCATCCGCCACATCAGAAACGATTATGATGTGCTGTATGATGGCGGGATCAGCAGGCAGGATCTGCAGGATCTGCTTGTTGTTGAGGGATGGTCTCGCAAGCACGTCAGTGAAAGCCTGGAGCGGCTCAGCAGGGAGCAGGAGATGAAATTTGAGCGTATCAGGCGTTTTGTGAAAGAAGGGCTTGGAAAAGGATTTCTCCATGAGTATATACTCGACAAGGCCAAAGAAAAAGGGTATGATGAATCTTTGGTCGTAAAGGCGCTCAAGAACGATCATGTTGCTATCGGCTTCAGGAAAAAGCAGCGGGAAACCCAGAACGAAGGAAGGTTCTTTAGGATAAGGAGGTAGAACTGCTCTTAAATCCGCGACTGGGCCTTAAATCAGCGCTTAAAATATCTGGTAAAGAACGCTACTTGGTCAAAGAGCCAGTCAGGAATAAGAGACGAGCCGTCCAGAGCAGCCCATCGGTATTCAGTGTGCTCTTCAGAAAGCTCCACATCTGTTGCCATTGCCCTGCAGAGAAAGATAAGCATGGTGATTCTCTGCCCATCATCCCTTGTAAAATGATGAACTCCTAATGGCCCGACTACAGTGACGGGCAGATGTGTCTCTTCTGCCGTCTCCCGCAACAGCCCCGCCAGAGGATCTTCTCCGGAATCCAGCCTCCCTCCAGGGATATCCCAGGTTCCGGGCTTATGGGGGTCGTTTGCTCTCCGCTTGAGAAGCAGTAATTGGTTGGCATCATTCACGATAAATGACTTTACAGCAATGGCAAAACTCTGCATAAAAAGAGAGAAATTCCGGGGTATAAAAACTTTCCTCGCGTTCGGGCTCAGTAGAAATTCCGGCATCCTTTCTGAGCTTCTTCGCAGTCATGAGCAGTGCTGACGGAGGGTTGGCCCAATCAAAACGCCTTTGGGCGTTTTGGTGTGCCAAAAGAGCGTAGCTCTTTTTAGCACCGTCGGGGGTGTCAGCATACTCGAATACAAGCGCAAGCGAGCCCGATGCCGACTGACTTTCTACTGAGCCTATTCAACCACTATGTTTATAAACCTTAGAGTATCCCTTCAGTTTTTAATGAACTTCAAAAACAGGCATATCATTTCTATCAAGGACTTCACCAAGCAAGAGCTCTTGCATATCCTAAAGGTCGCTGAAGGCATCCAGCAGCAAGGGCCTGTCCTGAAGGGCAAGATTCTTGCAACACTCTTCTTCGAGCCGTCCACAAGAACGAGGCTCTCATTCGAAGCGTCCATGCACAGGCTTGGAGGCAACGTCATCGGGTTTTCTGACGCCTCGAACACCTCAATGAGAAAGGGAGAAAGCCTGGAGGATACAATCAAGGTCGTATCAGGATACTGCGATGCTGTTGTAATCCGGCATCCTGAGGAAGGATCAGCTGCCCGCGCAGCAGGAGCCAGCCTGGTTCCAGTCATCAATGCAGGCGACGGCGCAAACCAGCATCCAACACAGACATTCCTGGATCTCTTTACAATCCTCAAGACAAAAGGGAGGCTCGATGGTCTTTCGGTTGGATTTCTTGGCGACCTCAAGTACGGAAGAACTGTCCATTCTCTGGCTCACGCATTGTCCTTGTTTGGGGCAAAGATGTATTTTGTCTCTCCTGAGTCTCTCAGGATGCCGAACGACCAGCTCAGCGAGCTCAAGAAGAGATGCGAATGTATCGAGGTTGCAGATGTAGCTGAGGTATGCGGGGATTTGGATGTTGTCTATGCAACCAGGATCCAAAAAGAGCGATTTCAGTTCGAAAATGACTTCAAGAAGGTTGAGGGAAGCTACAAGCTCGACCGATCAATCCTCAGCCAGATGAAGCCCGATGTCAAGATTCTTCACCCCCTTCCAAAAGTAGGAGAGATTGTGCATGATGTTGACGGAACAGACGCTGCAGTCTACTTCCAGCAGGCGCATTATGGGATTCCGGTGAGGATGGCTCTCCTTGCATTGGTTTTAGGAGCCGTCTGATTTTGATTTCTGAGAAGGGTGGACAATCCCATTAATCGATTCCACGATATGCTCAATGTGCTCCACAAAAGAGGCATAATGGCGTTGGGCAGCTTCTCTGTAAGGAGGGGATAGGCTCATTATTCTCTGCTTAGCGTGGCTAAGAGCTGCTTGAGCCTCATGCTGATAGCCTTGGAGTCTCTCAAGTAAAGTAGGATACTCTCCATTCTCCGGGATGGATTCTGTTAATTTCGGGACATTTCCATTGAGATACTCAATGTGATCGCCCATGAAGGTTGTAAGCTCATGGAGCTCCAGGCTTCCTTGCGTAATCGCCCAAAAATGATGGCCTTTAATAGCATCTGTGATGGCATCTACAAATTTGGAGGGGTGGTGTCTCAATGTCCAAGCAATAAATTTGGAATATTCCCACCCATAAGGCTGGAAGGGCTGGTACAATAAAGACTTAACGCCTGCCATAAGACTTTTCCAGCTTGGATTTGCAGCAAAATGAACGCCTGTCTCGCCCAGAGTATCATATAGTGCGCGCACTCTTTCAAAATAGTTCTTAAGAGTGGGGTCATAGACAGCGCTGAGGACCCGCATGTACTGTCTTATGATTTCCTCAGGATCCTGGCCATCCTTAGGAACAAAATTCAAAGTGAAAGAATGAGTATTGTCTCCTCCGGATTCCTGCACAAGCCTTCCCTCTTTCTTGCAGGTATAATAATCCGGGCTTCCCGGAGAAACAGTAAGCAAGCCAACCATAGCATTGACGATGCCAAGGTCCCGGATAGACTGTATCATGAGGTCATAATCCTCTTCAGTAGAGCCGTCAAGCCCCACAATAAATCCGCCATAAGGCTCGATGCCATGACGCTGTATGTTTCTGATAGTAGCATGCATATCCCTGACTGCATTCTGCCTTTTGCTGGTATTCCGTAAGACTTCAGGATTAAAGGTTTCTATGCCTGTAAAAACCCTATTAAAGCCGGCTTTCTGCATAAGGCCAAGGATCGTATCATCAATGTTCATGCTTGCTTCTGTAAAGAGCTGGAAAGGAAATCCATGCGCTTCCTGCCAAGCTGCAATCTGAGGAAGGAGCGCTTTGATTTCCTTTTGATTGGCGATAAAATTATCATCTACAACAAAGACAGAACCCTTCCATCCCATATCACGAAGCACATCAAATTCCTCAAGGATTTGATTCCCTCCCTTTACCCTGGCTCCATGGCCATATAAGCGAGGGATCTCACAGAAGCCGCAGCTAAAAGGGCATCCTCTTGATACTTGAACTGCCATAGAGACATAATCGTAGAGAGTATCTTCCAGAAGGTCAAACCTGGGCAAGGGGGTAGTTCTTGCAGCAGGCCTTGTAGCTGCAATCCGGATATCCTGAGAACTTCCCTCAAAAAATCTAATAAGGCGTTCTATCTCCGCTTCCTGATAAGGGGTTTCCTTGCCCCGAAAATCACGGATCTCCTGCGCATATACGCGTTTAGGATTGCCTGCTTCTAAGTCCTTAAGAAAAGGGCCCAAAGTTGCTTCTGCCTCATTCAGGACAAAATGATCAACCCAGGGGATCTGCTCATATGCAAGGGTTGGCAGCTGGCCTCCTGCAACAACAGATTTTCCATGCTCATGCGCTCTGGTCGTAACTTCCTCCAGAGAATCCCTCTGCACAATCATAGAAGAGGTAAATACAGAGTCAGCCCATTCTAAATCAGCGTCAGTAAGCTCTTTCACATTCATATCAACTAATCTTAGGTCATAGTCTTTAGGAAGCATCGCTCCAACAGTAAGTAAGGCAAGCGGTGGCATCACAGCCTTCCTTCCATCAAACCGGCGCGCTCCGCTAAAGCTCCAGTACGTTGTCTTTGGAAACTCAGGATAAACAAGAAGGATGTTCTTTGGAGACTTCACCATGGTTAACTAACAAGTATCGTCAGGTTTTATAAGTATTTCTATTTAAAATTGCTGTTTAAAGGAGGGTAACAAAGGGGATAGAGAGGATAATGTAATAAAGGATAATAGAAAAATGGAGCCGCGCCTAATCCTTCTGGCTAAACTTCTCCCCGCACTCGGAGCACGTATAAGAATCCGCTCCGACTCTCTCCATCTTCCGCTTGCATTCACCGCAGACAACCATAGGTGCAACTGACAGGCCTTCTTCATCAAGATGGGCGTCCACTCCCGGCAATGTGTTAGGTACCATAATCGAGGCTATAACTGTAATCAAACTGAGACTATAATCAAAAGAGAACCAAAAGGGCTTTTTAAAGTTTTCTATTTTTATTTACTTTATAGTAGTAATAATCCTGAGTCAGGGATGCTGGAACGTTAGCCCCTAATCAAAAACCTCAAAAGATAAGGACAAACAAAGAAATCTGCAAGAACTCTGCAGGCGTTAAGTAAACTTGTTGATTGTTAGGCTTTTGGCGTAGGCTCGTTCG
Organism: Candidatus Nanoarchaeia archaeon; assembly: GCA_035290625.1. NCBI lineage: Archaea > Nanobdellati > Nanobdellota > Candidatus Nanoarchaeia > Candidatus Nanoarchaeia archaeon. The sequence goes on along the minus strand of DATDTY010000071.1, from coordinate 324 downwards.
GGGTGGCATCGAGTTCACATGCGCTTGTATCCCTGCAAAGCGACATTCCCCGAATTGGACAACCCCCTTGTCGCTGCTCTTTCCTATACCTAAGATGCTCACAGAATGATGCCACCCTTCCCTACGCCAAAAGCCTTTGTGTTACTTTGTGTTAAAAGTCTTAGTGTTACTTAGGAAAATTAGGTGAAACTCTCCAGCCTTACGGCTGAAGCCTCTTAGGAAAAGCTATCGCAAGCGCCTTCGGCAAATGTGGAAGAAAGCTACTTTTTTCTCGCTCATTATGATTTTCCCCTTCGGGTCGCTTCGCTAAAATCATATGGCTCC
>DATDTY010000070.1 GCA_035290625.1 Candidatus Nanoarchaeia archaeon | reverse complement strand
CCATGAAGCAGCAGGAACATTCCTCACATCAACCTGGATCCCTGATTTCAGGATGACGGATATTTTTGTCCCGCCTTTCGCCAAAACCCTTCTGACAGATTCGAGCTGAGAAATAAAATCAAAGGTTTTCCCTGCATCAGAGCTTTGGATAAGAATGTCAATATCTCCGATGGTTTCTTTTTTCCTCCCTAAAGATCCTGCAATCTCGGCCTTTCTTACCTCTTGTTGTTTTCGCAAAACCTCCTGAATGGCCTCAGCCTCAGGCAATGCCACTCCCAAAAGCACCCTGCTTCCATCCTTCTTGCTGAACTCGATGCCTTCAAGGAACTTCTTTTCACTCTTCTCTCCAAAGCCCTTTACTCCCTTCAACTTTCCCCTCTTAATGATTCTCTGCAAATCTTCTGGCTTCCTCACCCCGAACTTCTTGTACAAAAAAGCGATTTTCTTTGGTCCAATGCCCTCTATCTTCTCCAGGGCCTCAATATCGATTGGCAGCTCCTTCCGTAATCTTTCAAATGCCTGGATTCTTCCTGTCTGGATGTACTCAGCAATCTTCTTTGCGAGAGACTCTCCAATCCCTGGAAGCTCCTGAAGCTTTCCTTGCTTTGCTATTTCAGCAATGTCTTCGTCCAATTCCTCAATCGTCATTGCTGCCTTGCGGTATGCCTGTGGCTTGAATTGCTCTCCTTTTATTTCAAGATACTCAGCCATCTTATAAAAGAGAGACGCAATTTCTGCATTCTTCATACACCGATTGAGGAGAACTGGCTATTTATAGATTGCGGAAATGTTTTTATAGGGCTTGCACGTTCTTACTGAGAATGGTGCAGGGGCTTTCCTTGGAAATATTGAATCTGATTAAAGGCCATAAGGACACGCCTGTCCCTATCCTTGCAGATATGTCTGGTCTTTCTAAGGAAGTAGTTTATGCCGCGCTTTGCGTTCTTGGCTGTGAGCCCGTCTATGCCTCAACGCGGCTCACTCCAGACTCAAAACCTGAGCCTAAGGGTTACACGATTCCTCAAGCCATGGAAAGGACTAGGCTTCCTTATGAGGCAATCAACGATGCTATTCGCGCAGGAGAGCTGCCTGTTCAAAGGCCAGAAACGATGACTGATTCTTACTTACTTAATCCGCAAGATGTCCAACCTTTAATTAAAAAGATTGAAAATGGAGGCATAAAGCTAAGAAGGGAGCTACGTTCAGAAAGAATACGGAGAGAGCAGAATCTTTATTTTCCTGAGAAGGGCATAAGTCCTGAGCAGCGATTCCTTAACTACCTCTTCCAACTGCCTTTGCTTACCCTCGAGGAAGAGCAGGCTTTGCTGAAGCAAGTGAGACTGGGGGATGAGAGTGCTGTTGATGACTTGATAGAGGCCAATTTCAGGCTCGTCTATTGGAAAGTAAAGGCAAATTGGAGGAATTGCCCTAGCCTCGAGCCTATGGATCTCTTTCAGGAAGGGGTTCTTGGATTGCAACATGCAATCTTAAAGTACAATCCAACTCCTCTTAATCCGAATACAAGTGGGCAGACGAAATTAAGCACCTATGCTACATGGTGGATCAACTATTCTATAACAAGAGCAATTGTCAATCAAGGGGCCACTATTCGGATTCCGGCTCATGTCTATGAACGGAGATCTGTTATTGCAGCATGGGTCATAGAATTTATAAAGCAGAATGGAGCAGAGCCCAGCATCCAAGCGATTATCTCTGCATTACCTAAATATCAGTCCCACATCAGGAGTGATGTTGAATACATGGCAAGGACTTCTTCGGGTTATGATTTAAATATTCATAACAGAATGATACATCTGGATGATCTGTTGACGGAAGATGGCCCTTATACTTTCCATGAGATTATCGCTGATACCAAGATTCCGTTGCCTTATGTTCCAGCCATGGCGGCTGAAGAACAAAAGAGACTAACAAAGGTTTTGAAAACCCTTCGAGTCTCACCGCGAGATAAAGAGATGTTTGAAATGCGAACAGGCATCAAAGATGGTATCCCCCATATTCTGGAAGATGTTGGTAATGCGTTTGGCGTCACCAGAGAGCGTGTGCGTCAGGTTGAAGAAAATATTAAAAAGAGGATGAGGGATAAGCTTCAGTATCCTTCCACCGAACAAGTCTACCGGCACAATATGAAGGATCAGCTCTCTCGGATATTCAAGGAATATCCAACCCTTGAGTCTTATATTCCCCTGTTTTTTCAAAAGTATGGGTATGCTGATGGAAGGGGGTATACAAATAGGGAGTTGGTTGCTGCCTCAAATGGTGCTACACCTGCCAAAATCCGTAGAAAAATTAATAAGATTCAAGATCTGCTTAGGGA
>DATDTY010000069.1 GCA_035290625.1 Candidatus Nanoarchaeia archaeon | reverse complement strand
ATCCAAAGTCTGATATGCTCTTTCTTGAAGTCGAACCGGAACAGAGACCAGCATTTGCTCTAAGACTTGTGTTGACATGTTGGTTTGCCCTCCTTTTGGTTTTAACTTAACCCAATTAACCCCCCTTTAGCAGAGTAAGGGGGCATATAATAAATAATTTATCCTAATAGTTTATATAAATTGTATGATTTACCCTGAGCAATTTCTATGATCTGGAGGAATCGACTGAAGTTAATAAACTGTTCTTTTTAATGAGATAACTAAATCAGGAAATACCTGCGTAAAAGAATGCTGCTCTTGTCTCAGATGTATTCAATAACGGAGAGCTTGACAAGAAAGATGTCTTCCTCATAGCAGATGCGTATTCCAAGGGAGATATCAACCAGCAGGGGCTTCGCGAGATCATAACAGAATTTGAGGAGAAGAGCCCTGAAGTTGAGATACTGGCTTTGAGAAAACTTACCGCAAGCACTGTGAATGGGTGGGAAGAGTATAGGCATGATCCTTAATCCAGATCCAACATCCTCTTAAGAATCACATTAATATCTTTTAAAGCACCCTCTTCCAAAACTCCAATTTTCCTCTTTATTCTTTTCCTATCTATGGCCCTTATCTGAAATACCAATGCTATAGAAGTTGTGTCCAATCCATTCTTTTTTGATGGGCTAATATCAACAGTGTATGGAAACCGCAAAGCCTGCACATTAGAGGTAAGCGGGATGATTATGGCTATATTGGTTGCCTGAGCTAAAATGATTGCTGGTCGGGTTCCTGTTTGCTCATGCCCATCTACTGCAGGAATCTCAACTGACCAGATTTCTCCCTTTTTCATAATGATTTCTCAAAATTCAATAAGGCTTCGTCACTTAATTGGTCCCATGCCTTCATCTCTTTTCTCAGATCAAGATGCCTGCTTATGGAATCCAGATAAACGAGGATAGCCCTATCTACGAGTTCCTGCTTTTTTATGCCCAACAATCGAGATACTTCCTTCACTCTTACAGATGTTTCTTTAGGTACCTCTATCTCCATAGGCACCCAGGATACGCCCCTCTATTTATATTTAACTGAACGCTCGGCTGTGAAAATCCCGCTTCGCAGCTGCCGTCAGTACTCAAAAATGCTTTTTCATTTTTGGTCGCTCCTTCGGAGCAGCTCGGCTTGTGCTGCCCCTCTGCATGTATCGTTGAACCCCCGTAAGGGACGACCCCTTCAACTCAGCTCATACTACTCCTTAAGAGCCTCGCAAAAGGGCAGCAACCGGGATTCTCAGCAAGCCCCACCCAGCAAGACCTTCTTGTATTTATCGAAGACTTCCAGGCTAGGAATCCCGAAGATACAGAAACCATGGCATTTCTCCAGAGCTTGAGGACAAGCAGTGTTGAGGGTTGGGAAGCGTATAGGTAAGATTCACATACCTGCTTCTTCTTAAAGCAAATGTATATAAACCGTAGCTTCTTTTAGTAGTTCGCTATGGAAACGATAACCTTAAAGAAGATTCATGAAGACTTGGATTTTATAAAGAAAGAGATTCTTACGATAAAGGGTTGGCTTAATGACGATGCAAAGCTATCCCCTTCTGAAAGGGGATTAGTGGACGAAACGATAAGGAAGGCTAGAAAAGGGGACTTTACAGATATGATCACATTAGAGGATCTCAAGAAGAAAATGGGGGTATAGATGCCTTCTTCTCTCAGGTTAGAAAAGCCTGCGAGCAAATTCATAGAAAAGATTAAAGATAAAACATTGGCCAGAAGGCTGTTAGGAAAAATAGAGAAACTCAAAGAAAATCCTTTTCCTTCTGATGCCGTAAGAGTTGAAGAATACAAAGAAGATAAAGTATTTAGAGTCAGAGCAGGAGATTATCGGATACTGTATTATGTAGATGCTTCTCAGGCTCTTATAGTAATTATAAGAATTGATAAGAGATCAAGAGCTTATTAATCCAAATACATGAAAAGAAGGTACAAAGCCTTCTGCAGAGCAGGTCTACTTTGTTGATGATGATGTGAAGAATAAAGTGCTGAACAATCCTCCGTTTGCGAGGCTTCCGTTAGTTGTTGATTCTCTTTCTTCTAATACTGACAACAATATGTGTATCGTCAGGAAAGGAAAGATCTTGGATCAGGTCAATATCGGAGACCTAAACATTGGATATCCTGACTATCTCTGCTACACCTCTGAGTTTGGTGTGATTGATGTTTTGCTCCGGGGCACAGGAAAAGGGATAAATATCATGCCTAGAAGAGGCGGCGCATGGCTTGCAAGAGCATCCGTGCCTTCCCCCCCCCGCTTCACAGCTCATCTTGGAGGATCCTAATGGGACTGCTACACCTCCCTGCAGAAAAACCTCTCAACCATCCTTCCGCCCTTGACCTTGACCTTTCTCAACTCGCAGATATACCTTCTATCATTATGCTTAATCACGAGGCGCAGGAGGCATTCCATCTTTTTCGGGGTAATCCGAGGGATTATAAAAAAGGCGGTTTAATGGTATCATAAGAAACATAAGCAGTTAAGAATGCCTTTAATGGGCTAATAAGAAAATTTCTTCAGTGATTCCTTAAATTCCTTCAGCTCTTTTTTCAGCACATCTGCAACAAAATCCTTCATGGTCACCTTATTCATGATACAGTAAACCCTCGCCAGATCTACGGCATCCTCGTGGGTGGTTATTGTGGATAGTTTTACCATTTTATTACTCTTAAGTAGAGTTAAAGTACGATTTATATACATTTCCCTAATAAAATATATAAAATATATAGGGTATATAGAATAGGATATCATGTACCGAGCCTTCTGAATCGGCAGGACTCTGGCGCAGGCTGCGGCAGATTAGCCAATCCCGGATTTAACCTGTGCAATCTTCTTTACCAAAGTGGATTAAGCTGCACTCCCCACTGGACAACCTCGGAGGAGCTATTTAAATGAAGTTCTTCCTAATAAGCAGCATTGAGTCGCTGGAGCTCAAAGGTTCCAGCACTCAGGAGGCAACACCATGGACCCAAATGACGTCAGTCTTGAAACAATCCGGAAGCTCTTTGAGCGGCAAATTCAATATATCACCCAGAAGTCTGCTGATGTATTTGACTTTCAGTTCAGCGATAGGTGGATATGAGGCAATAAGTGGGCTGCCGCTTGAGCCTCGCAAGTCTGGCCTCATTTTCACCCGAGCCATGCAATCTGTATACTGAACTTCCCAAGTGCTTTTTGCAAAGGCTTTGTCGGGGTGCCGCCGACTCGTCTCTGGATGTTTTCAGAGAAGCGCGGCACCTTCCCGAGGGAGCGTCCCCTTCCGCTGCTCATCTTTGCGTGATTGAGTCTCGCAAAATTGGCGGCACCCTTCCCTTTGCAAAAAGCGGAAGGTAATAACTTTACTCAACACAATCGAAACGCTTTTAAACCTGAAACCTAGGGAGAGTGCGAGGGGTGATGCTTATTTCAAGGATTCAGGCGCTCAAGGCTGTTGCCAATGCCATTTTTGCTGTAGGCATGATATCGTTCGTCTACGGGTTTCTTGGGGAGCAATGGCTTGTCCTTGGCCTGGGATTGGCAGTTTCCTTCTTCTCTCTCTATTTCCTGCATTACGTCCTTATACATTATGGTGACAATACAGCAGAAATGGTAATCCAGAAAGAGCGGCCAGAATCTCGGATTCCGGCTAAGCCGCTGTCTCCAAACCAGATCATGACTGTCTATGACAGTATTTTAGAGGCAATTCGAACAAAGCCAGCGCAAGAAAAAGAGCTTTCGGAGAAGACTGGGCTGCAGGCCGAGCAGCTCGATGCAGCGCTTGGAGTCCTCAAGGAGCAGGGCCTCATTGATATCAGCTATTCTCCATTTGGCGCAACCATAAGGCGGGGCAAGTAAACGCACCATGGCAATCCTCGAAACCTACAAAGTAACGGCAGATTCTGTGCCTGCAACTATCAGCATCGTCTCTGTAAGCCTCCAGCTTGTCCCGCAGTACGAGATCATCATGCCTGAGCTTGACAAGGGGACTGAGGCGCTGCTTAACCACCTTTCTGAGGAGCTTAGCCCAAAGATTCCGCTGATGGGCAGCATGCAAAAGGAGACGTTTCTGAAGGAAGCTATGGAAGCACTTACAAGGAGGCTTCCTGGCCAGAAGGAATCAGAGATCAAGATTCTGGCAGGAATGCTTCTGCACAGGATGCTCGGGCTCGGGTTCCTTGAGATCCTGATGAAAGATAACTGGCTTGAGGAGATCAGCATCAATGGCTCAAAGCAGCCGATCTCTGTCTACCATAAGAAGTACGGCTGGTGCAAGACAACCAAGACATTTGGTTCAGAAGAGGAAATATACAATATTGCCAGCCAGATCGGAAGAAAAGCAGGCAGAGAGATCAATTCCCTTCAGCCTATCATGGATGCGCATCTCGAAACAGGCGACCGGGTTGCTGCAACACTCTTCCCTGTTTCACAGGAAAACACAATTACAATACGGAGGTTTGCGAGGAACCCCTGGACCCCTGTCCACTTCATAGAGGCAAAGACGCTTTCTCCAGAGATTGCCAGCCTGCTTTGGCAGGCGATGCAGTATGAGCTGAATATCCTGATTGCAGGCGGAACTGCATCTGGCAAGACCTCGATGCTTAACTCCATCTGCAGTTTCCTGCCTGCGTCCCAGAGGATTATCAGCATTGAGGACACCCGGGAGATCAGGCTTCCAAATGAGCTGGTTTGGAACTGGATTCCCCTCTCCAGCAGGAACAGGAACCCTGAAGGGATGGGAGAGGTGACGATGCTGGACCTGATGGTTGCGTCTCTGAGGATGAGGCCTGACAGGATTATTGTGGGAGAGATACGCAGAAAGCGCCAGGCAGAGTCGCTGTTTGAGGCAATGCACACCGGCCATAGCGTCTATGCTACAATGCATGCAGACACTGCAGAGCAGGTCAGGCGCAGGCTGACTGAGCCCCCTATGGCTATCCCTTCAGCAGAGCTTGAAGCGCTCCACCTTGTTGTCGTGCAATACCGTGACAGGAGGAAAGGGGTGAGGAGAGTACTTGAAGTCGCGGAGGTCCTGGGGAATGAGGGCAAGATCGAGCTTAACCACCTCTACAGATGGCGCGCCAGGGGCGATTCCTTTGAGAAGGTGAATGAGAGCATCAGGATCCAGGAGGAGCTGAACCTCCATACCGGGATGACGCCAAAAGAGATTGAAGAAGACCGAAGACAGAAACAAGTCATTCTCCAGTGGATGGCTGCCAACAATGTCAAGGAGATCGATGATGTCGGAAGGCTTATGCGCATCTATTACAAGGATCCGCTGAGCATATACCAGGCAGCAGAGAAGAAAAAGAAAATCAAGGATATCCTATGATGTTCATTCTTCCAAAAAAGATTGATGCTAGCCTTTCAAAGCCCTTCAGGCCGCTTGCCGCGAAGATGAGCCAGCTCATCCCGTATTTCAGGGAAGATGTAGAGGGTGATGAGGTTGAGTTTCTCGCGTCTAGCCTGCTGCATGGCGCACTCTATGGCCTTCTTTTTTTCCTCATATTCTTGCCGACAAAAAAGCCCCTGTTGCAGCTTGCCGGTTTTGCATTGATCATTTCCGCTGTATTGCTTGCGGCAATGCTGATCTCCCCCAAGATCCAGGCGGGCAAGAAGGCTGAGCAGATTGAAAAGCACCTTATCTTCGGCCTGAAGGACCTCACATTGCAGGTCAGTTCTGGAATTCCGCTCTTCACAGCAGTACAAAATATCAGCCAGTCTGGCTATGGCCAGGCCTCAAAAGAGTTTGAAGCAATCACTCGGCATGTTAACGCAGGCCTGCCTCTTGAAAAGGCGCTCGAGAAGCAGGGAGCCCAGTCAAGGTCAGCGTTTCTGAGAAAGACCATCTGGCAGCTTGTGAGCACGATCAAAGCCGGGGCGAGCATTGAGGGATCCCTGAAATCGATTATTAAAGAGCTCACCCAGGACCAAAAAAGGAAAATACAGGATTATGGAAGGGAATTAAGCCTCTGGTCTCTGCTGTATATGCTCTTTGCAGTTGCAATTCCAAGCATTGGAGCGACGCTGCTCGTTATCCTTTCAGGATTTGCCGGCTATGGAATGTCAGAATCGGCATTCATTGTTTTCCTTGCAGCCACATTCATCATCCAGATTGTCCTGATCGGTTTTGTCAAGTCACGGAGGCCTGTAGTAACGATATGAAAGGATACAGTATAAGATTCTACCGGAGTTTAGGCGGCATGATCCCTGAAGGCATCAGAAAGGCAACTGCAACGAAGCTTCGCTATGCAGGCAAAGCGACATCGCCTGAGCAGTATCTTGGAGGATGGATAACTACGGCCTTGGCTGCAGGGCTTGCGGCATTCGCCATTGTTCGCCTTCTGCATCAGCCGTATGCAGGTATCGCTGCTGCTTTCGTGTTTCTATTTGCCCAGTTCATGGCGTATCTCCTGCTCTATTTTAAGATAGAATCACGAAGGAAACAGGTTGAGCGTGTTTTGCCGGATTGCATACAAATGATTGCATCAAACCTCCGCTCCGGAATGACACCATTCCAGGCGCTGCGAGCTTCCAACAGAACCGAGTTTGGAATACTAAAAGAGGAGATTGAACAGGCGATAGAGCGCAGCCTTGGAACTGAGTCCTTTGAGGAAAGCCTGCTGAGCATCAGGAATCATGTGAAGTCTGAAATGCTTGACCGGGCGCTGCGGCTCTTCACTACGGCAATGCGATCTGGAGCCCATCTTGCTGATCTCCTGGAGAATCTTAGCCAGGACCTCTCTGAGCTGCAGATGCTCAAAAAGGATTTGGTGACAACAACAAAGACCTATACTATGTTCATCCTCTTCACCGTCATTGTAGGAGCACCGATGCTCTTGGCAGTTTCCATCCGCTTTGTAGGGATCATGGCGGATATGCAGCAGCGAAGCGACATATTTGGAAGCATAGCCATCACTCCTGAATTCCTTACAATGGCATCTGTCATCCTGCTTGTCGTTACCTCCCTTCTTTCTGCATCCCTGATCGGGGTCATCAAGGAAGGAAAAGTCCTGTCAGGGCTGCTCTATTTTCCATTCATTGCTGGTGCCTGCCTTGCCATGTTTGCCGCATTTCGGGCTGGAGTCGGCGCAGTGAGTTGACTGGGATCCGATCTTCCAGGGCTTGCTCCAGGGTGTGTTTCACTGTTCTTTTCATATTCCGGCTCCGGTGAAAATCTTGCTTCGCAGCTGCCGCGGAGTTCGCAATGGCTGAAAAATCCTTCACCAAATCGACATTCGCCCCGTAAGGGGCATCCCCCCGAGGTCGAGGTTATTGTTCTTGCCCTGTTGCTCACAAAGGGCGGCAGCATTGATTTTCACCGGAGCCAATATTCCAATAAGAATTTTTACGATGAAAAAACAGTAATCAATATATATCCCCTCCATTCACCTAATCCGTATGGAGCTCCACGACATCAAACAGCTGAGAAGGAAGTTTGAACTTACCCAGACAGGGCTGGCCAAGCTGGCAGGGGTCAGCCAGAGCCTCATCGCCAAGATTGAGTCCGGCAAGATCGATCCGACATACTCGAATGCAAAGAAAATCTTTGAGAGCCTGAGTTCCATTCAGAACAGAAAGGAGCTTAAGGCGCAAGACGTTATGAACAGGAAGGTGGTTGCAATCGATCCTGAAAGCCCGATCAAGGCTGCAACAAACAAGATGAAGAGATATGGAATATCGCAGCTTGTCGTGACAGAGCATGAGAAGCCAGTTGGGATCATATCTGAATCCATAATTCTTGACAGCCTTCTTACAGGCAAAGGAAAAACTGTGCGTGAGGTTATGAGCGATTGCCCTCCTCTGGTTCCTGCATCAGCAGGAGTCAGCGCATTCTCACATCTGCTCAGATATTATCCCCTGATTATTGTGATGGAAAAAGGCAGGGTTCAGGGAGTCATCACAAAGGCTGACCTCATCACAAAGGTGCATGTGTAGCCTAGAAATGGATAGAATTGGGCAGCGTTCAAAATCTATCGGTTTGCATCTAGGAATATTGGCCCGAGAATGATGAAGGGGGCACTACATCCCCAAACTCCCTCTTGGCTTCGAGAAGCCTCTTTCTCTGCTGATCCAGATGCTGGTGGAAGAGCTGCGGAAGATTCTCCTCAGCGTAGGCTACCTCAATCCTTGCGATCCTTTCAAGCAGCTTAGAAATCCGGATCGAGAACTGATGCTCATACTCCTTATGCGTGTACTCTTTCTTAAAGATATCCCTAAAGAGAGTATGGAGATCTTCATACTTTGGAATAAACCCAACAGGCGTTGCCAGGGCATCATACTCTCCGTGGACCCTGCCCTCCATCCACATCAGCCAGACCTTCTTATCGGTTTTCTCATTGAGGAAGTTTCCATCCTTCTGGAGGAAGTAATTTGTCGCAAAGATTAAGGGAGGGGCATCAAGCCTCTCGCCAAATTCAAGGTGATTCCTGATATATACTCCAAGGGGAACTGTCAGAAACTCAATGTTTGACATCGGGTTGTGCTTCCGTGTCCCTTCTTTCTCAGATGTTCCTGCAGCTGTCTCGGATTCCAGGCAGGCTCCTATAAACACTCCGTGGGGCCAGCTCAGGCTCTGCAGCACCGGAACAGAGGTGTCGGTATCCCTTCCTCCGTAGATGAACGCAGAGACAGGCACTCCATTAGGGGCATCTCTGTGCGGGTCTGCATTTCCAAGCTCGCTGATCCTGATTGTATAACGGGCGTTCTTATGGCTAAAGGAGATCTCCTTGCCTGCTGCATCCTTCTTTCCTTTTTGCCATTCCCCGGAGAAATTCACTCCCTGATTTGGGGGCTCTTTTCCCATGCCTAACCAATACGGATGCTTATCAGCAATCAGGATGTTTGAAAAAATCAGCTCACGCGGGGTTGTCAATGCAGCGTAGATCAGGGGATCATCCGTAGGATTAATGTCTGCGATAATCCCAAAGATTCCCTGCTCCACATTGACTGCCGTTGCTCTTCCTGATTCGTCCGGCCGGATATAGGCAATGTCATCTCCTATAATGCTCTGGCCCGGGACCATGGCTGTGCTGGTCTTGCCGCAGGCAGTCGGATATGCCCCTGTGAAATAGGTAACCCTTTTTTTCCCTGGAGGATGCACGCCCATCAGGAACATGTGCTCGCAGAGCCAATCCTCCTTATTTGCCTTGCTGATCGCCAGCCGGAGCGCCAGCTTCTTAAGGCCTACGCTGTTCCCTGCATACTGGGTGTTAATGGCAAACACACGCTCCTCTTCCAGGTCCATATAGACCCTGCGCTGGCCCACATTCTTTGAGACCTTTCGATCATCAAGTTCACCAGCAGCGTGCACAAAATGAAAGAAGCTGCTTGAGCCATTCAGATTCTTGAACTGGCCATATCCCTGGCGGTATAAAATATCTTCTGCGTGAACCACATAAGCAGAGTCTGTAATCTGAAGCGCCGGGATTGAGAATTGCGAATTTACCGGGCCAAGGCAGTAGAACTTGACGAACATCTCCTTGCCTTTCATGATTCCATCGAGGAGGCGCATAACCTCTTTCAATCCTGTATCGCGCTCAAGGGTCTCAATAGACTTGCTGAGCTGCTTTCCCTTGGGAAGCAGCACCCTTGTGTTCACCAGATCCCTTCCCTGATCCTGGATTCCGTCAAAATGCACAGTATGGCCGCGGATCCTAAGAGAATCTTCCTCCTGGGTCTCCAAAGCTTTCTTTCTTATGTACGCAAGATCTTCTGCAGAGTCTGTGAGAACAGCCACTTTGCTGGGCTTGCATAGGCTGATGTAGTCCTCAACGATTTTAACTGCGTGAGGATTATTAAGGGCCTCAAGCTTTTTCCGGCTTTGTGTGTCAAGTGTATCCATCTTATTGCTCCTTGCATGCCTTATAGATGTTCTCGAACAGCTGGGGGATATCACTCTCAGGGACGCTTGAATAGGCGATCCTCAGCATGTTTCCGATTGAAATGACGCCAGTATCATATGCCTCCAGCAGCCTTTTGCGCACAGGCTCAGCGTCGTGCTTCAGCTCGATGCACATGAAATAGCCAGAGTTGAAAGGCAGGGCTTTAAAATAGCGCAGGTATTTTGGATCAGACAGCGATTGGCGCACTTTCTCAAACCTCGATTTCAGGATGGAGTATTTCTGGCTTTTCTCTGCAGCATAGGAGCGTGAAGTGAATGCTTTAAGCACAAGGCTCTGGGAGATGTGGGGCGCATTGCTTATGGTTCCGCGAACAGCGCCGGCAGTCTTTGCCTCAAGTGCTGCGCACACCCCTTCTGTGATTCCCCTGCAAGCAAAAGTGATAAAGCCGACACGAAATCCCCAGGCATACTCTTCTTTAGTCACACCATCCAGCTTCATGGCAAGGACACGCTCATGAAGTGTTGCAAGCTGGGCAAAAAGCGATTCCTCATACACTCCATCCTCATAGACGAGCCCGAAATACGCATCATCGCATATCACCAAGGTGTCATTGCCCTTTTCAGCATGCTCTTTAATTGCAGCAATAATCTCCCTGGCCTCAGCCTGAGTGACGGTATAGCCGGAGGGGTTATTAGGAAAATTCAGGAGTATGGTGGTCTTCCCTTTCACAGATCCCAGCTTTTTTCTGAATGCGCCAACATTGAATCCCTCTTTGGCAAAGGTGTCGAAAAAGTCAAGCACTCCTCCAAAGCCATTCTCAAAGATAAGGCGATAGTTTCCCCAAAACTTGTCTGTAAGGATGATATGATCGCCTGGACCAACAAATAAGTAGCCAGCCAAGGTCAACCCATGAGTAACAGCGCATGTGACAACAGGAACGCTTGTCCTTCCCTTAAGTGAAGGGTTCTTCTGCCTGATCTTCTCGAGCCAAAGGGTTCTGAGCTCCGGCTTGCCATAGCTGGGCGCGTAGGAGAAAGCCTCAGAGGGGTTCAGAGAAAGCTGCTTTTCTATTGAGCCAAGCCGCATCGGTGTTCCGTCATCTTCGATTGCTGCGCCTATGGTCGCGTTGATGCCTTTTCCCTTTGCTTCGGCAGTCTGCGCAAGAATCCCTTTCTTAGGGTAGTAGATTCCCTTTCCTCTCTCAGAAAGGAGACGATAGATAGCAGGAGAATCCTTTTGAAGTACGGCGTTAAGCTCCTCAGCCTGCGGGTTCATTAAAAAAAGAGTGGAATTGGTATGGTTTTTAAAGCTATGGTTTTGATTCCGGGGTGTCTTATCCCGAAACTATTTCCCTACGGTGAGTTACATTGGAGCATGAAACTCACCAGAGGGAAGCTTATGGAGACCATAAGGCGCAAGAATGATGGCTGGACAACCTATCAAGCGAGGAAAATAGCCCGTGTTAGTATT
>DATDTY010000068.1 GCA_035290625.1 Candidatus Nanoarchaeia archaeon | reverse complement strand
CCATCGGGGTACGTCAGGCAAAAATTCTCCAGAGGAAATGAAGGTCAGGGAAAAAGAGAAACATATTAAAGGAGAACAAAGAAATAATTCTTGCCCAGAACTTGGGCTACACGCAGATTCATCAGCGCATCCTTACATGATGCCATAAAATACAATGCCGATAGCAAGTAGTGATTACGCGAACACTAAAGGCATGGTGAAAGCTGGAAACATCCAGCGGAAACTGAATGAATCAGTTCCTTGATGGATCTGCTACTCTGCTCTGCTTGTCGCCAGGTTCGACTCTGATGCTGGCGGTGCCAGGCTCAACTGCAACAGGGAGCCCTCGAACTCGAAATCTGCTAAAGACGAGACTTCCTCCATCGGAATAATCCAAGTTCTTGGGCACCTATGAAAACCTACAAAAATCTTTACACAAAACTCTGTTCTCCGGAAAACCTGGAATTGGCTTTCAAAAAGGCAAGAAAAAGAAAAACAAAGAAATGGTATGTCATTGAATTCGAAAAAAACCTCAGCAGCGAACTGGAAAAACTGCGGCATGAATTAGAAACAGGAACCTATAATCCAAAACCATTACAGAGATTTATCATTAAAGACCCAAAAACAAGAGTAATCCATGCCTCTAAGTTCAGAGACAGGGTTGTGTATCATGCTCTTGTCAATATTCTTGAGCCGATATATGAGAAAATCTTTATTTATGACTCCTATGCAGGCAGACTAAGGAAAGGAGCGCATAATGCCATCACAAGATTTGACAGATTTAAAAGAAAAGCATCAAAGAATGGAAAACAAGTCAGGAATGCACAAAACAATAACCAAATACAAGGCTATGCGCTGAAAGCAGACATCAGGCACTATTTTGAGGCTGTCAATCATCAAATCTTGATAAGGATTATCAAAAGAAAAATAACAGACGAAAAAGTTATTCGGCTTATCCAAAAAATCCTCAGCAATTTCGATACAAAAGTAAAAGGCAGAGGCATGCCCCTCGGGAATCTAACCTCCCAGTTCTTTGCCAATGTCTATCTCAATGAATTGGACTATTTCGTGAAACACGAATTAAAAGCAAAATATTACATACGATATGTTGATGACTTCGTTGTCCTCCATGAAGATAAAAATACGCTTAGACACTGCCAAAACAAAATAAATGCCTATCTTAAAACATTAAAATTAGAACTTCACACTGACAAATCAAAAATAATGCCGCTAAGAAATGGACTCACCTTTTTAGGATACAGAATTTTCTACCATTATAAGCTATTAAGAAGAAGCAATCTAAGGAAATTCCAAAAGAGTTCTGAAAGAAAACCGCAGATGTCTAAAATTGGGGGGGGGCGATACTCCTATGAGGCGATACACGAAAGCCTCCAAGGATGGTCTGGCTATGCTCAATGGGCAAACACCTATAATCTAAGGAAAGCTATGGCAGGAGGAATACATGCAATGTGTAGCCAGCAGAATTTGGAATAAATACTGAATAACTACTGAATAACCACTGCATCCCGATAACTCTCTACGAGAGCATTTTCCACCAAATACTTTATAAATCCTCTCTCACCATTGCCTTGCCATGCTCACCATAGAAGAAATGGCTGCGTTCTGCAAGCGCAAGGGATTTGTGTATCCAAACTCAGAGATTTACGGCGGCCTTTCAGGCTTCTTTGATTACGGTCCATTAGGAGTAGAGCTGAAGAACAACATCAAGCAGTCCTGGTGGCATTTCCATGTCCATTCAAGGAAAGATATTGTAGGTATGGACGGCTCAATCATCACGCATCCCTTTGTCTGGAAAGCTTCAGGCCATGTCGAAAGCTTTGAAGATATCATGCTGGCATGCAGCAAGTGCCGCCAAAAGGTCCGCGGGGATCATCTGATTGCAGATGCGCTTCATATTCCCACAGAAGGCATGACCGTATCTGAGGCCACAAAGCTCGTCCAGGAAAAAAACATCAAGTGCCCGCATTGCAAAGGAACGCTGCAGGAAGCAAAGCCCTTTAATCTCATGTTCAAGACGGAAATCGGCCCAGAAGGCGGGATCCAGGCCTATCTCAGGCCGGAAACTGCCCAGCTCATCTTCGCAAACTTCAAGCTGATTGCAGAAAATTCAAGGCTGAAGCTCCCCTTTGGCATCGCCCAGATCGGAAAGGCCTTCCGTAATGAGATCTCTCCCAGGGATTTCCTCTTCAGGGCCAGAGAATTTGAGCAGATGGAGATCGAGTATTTTTGCCATCCTGAAAAGAAGGAATGCCCTCTGATTGATGGAGTGCAGAAGCATACGCTTGCCGTCTTCTCTGCAGAGATGCAGGAAAAAAACATTCCTCCGAAGAGGATGACCATCGAGACCTGCCTTAACACCAGCATCATAAAAAACCAATGGCAGGCGTATTGGCTTGCGAAGGAGATTGAATGGTTCACAGCCAACGGAGCAAATCCCGGTAACTTCCGTATCCGCCAGCATCTCGAGAAGGAAAAGTCGCATTATGCGAGAGATACCTGGGACATCGAATATCAGTTTCCCTTCGGTTTTAAGGAATTGCAGGGCATTGCTGATAGGGGGGATTTTGACCTCCAGCAGCATATCAAGCATTCCAAGCAGGATCTCAGCCTCTTTGACGAGGAAACAAAGAAAAGGGTTGTGCCCCATGTTGTTTCAGAGCCTTCTCAGGGGGTTGATAGGGCGTTCCTCGTCTTCCTTTTCGACGCCTATCAGGATGACAAGCAGCGCGGCAACATTGTTCTGAAGCTCCATCCAAAGCTTGCCCCCTATAAGGCGGCAGTATTCCCCTTGATCACAAAACTTGATGAGCATGCAAAAAAAGTATATGGTCAAATTAAAGACGATTTTAACACGTTTTATGATTCCAAAGGCAGCGTCGGACGAAGATATGCAAGAGCTGACGAGATCGGAATCCCCTTCTGCATAACCTTTGATTTCGACTCAATGAAAGACGAATCAATTACGATCCGCTCAAGAGACACGACAAAGCAGATACGCATTAAGATTGAAGAGCTGAAAACAGCACTCAGAAGGCTGATGGATGGAGAGCCTTTAGAGTCTTGTGGTGCAATCATTTGACTTGCTAAACTCTCCCCCGAACTTTTTGTCAACCCATCACCGTCATCTTTATATACTCTCCTCGATTAATTGCCTGTATGCCAATCAAAGACCTCCAGCCAAAGCAGGGAAACGTGGACATCACTGCTGCTGTCGTTGACAAGGAGACCCCCCGGACTTGGGAGAAATTCGGCAAGCAGGGCAGGGTATGCAACGCCCGGCTTAAGGATGACACCGGCGAAATCAAGCTCACGCTCTGGAACGATGAAATTGACCAGGTCAATAAAGGAGACACCATCAGGATTACTAATGGCTTTGTGAATGAGTGGCAGGGCGAGATGCAGCTGACTGCAGGAAGGTTCGGCAAGATTGAGATCATAGAAAAAGGAAAGCCCCAGGCTGAATCGAAGCAGGAGGATAAGCCCGAATCCGATGAGCCCGAATCCGATGAAGAAGTCTCTGTTGATGAAGAAGACGTTATCTAACTGTGTTATCCATTGTCCAGTTTATATCCTAACATAGCCTTCTAGCATACTATCCTGCCGGTCTATTTTAACACAGAATGCAAAACTTACGGTATCGTGAAATAGACTCTCCTGTTGTTCTTCCCCTTGTTTTCTGACCGTAAAAACCCAATATCTCCTACCTCTTTTGTCGACTTCACATGCGTTCCCCCGTCAGGCTGCCGGTCAAAACCTATGATATCCACAATCCTCAGCACCTTCAGATGCGGCGGCAGGCCCATAGCGAGTTTTACCATCTCAGGGTCCTTCTCAATCTCCTCCCTGGCCATGTCATAGGTCTTCAGAGCTAGATCCCCTCTTACGATCTCATTTGATTTCTCGAAAAGCATGCTCACAACATCGGGGGAGAACCGCTCCAGGTCAAAATCAATCCTGCCCCTCTCAATCTCCAGCTGGTTGCCTGTGATCTTTGCATGGAACTCCTTAGAGGCAATTCCGCTGATGATATGGGCAGCAGTATGTATCCTCATGAGCCGGTATCTCCGATCCCAGTCGATTTGTCCTGTAACAGAATCGCCTGCAGCCAGCCCGTTCCCTTCAATCCGATGCAGGATATCCTTTCCCTTCTTGGAAACCTCTGAGACCGGATAGCTGCTCGCTCCTTTCCGAATTGCCCCTTTGTCAGAAGGCTGCCCGCCTCCAGCCGGGTAGAAGAGTGTCTGATCAAGAATAATCCCTTCTTCGCAGATATTCACAACCTTTGCATCAAAGACGCGCCGGTATGCATCTTCAAGATAGAGTTGCCGTGTCATTCAATCGTACTGTCCCTTCACTTTGTGTTCATCAGATGTCAGGACTTTCTCCATCTCTCTATCAATTGCGGCTTCCTGAGAAAAAAGTCTGAAGACTCGGCTGGCGATATAGAGAAGAACGCCGACCCCTAAAATCCAGACCCAGATACTGACCTCAGCCATGGGCTCGATCCTCCTTCTCTATCCGTTCGAGCAGATCCAATTCGCTAAAATGCTCCTGCGCGCATTCCCTGCAATACGCATCATGCGGGATGCCCTTCACGCAGAATTCGGGCTCTGCGTCGCACACGATGCATTTCTTCATTTGGGTGTTTAAGCCGCCTGCTCTATTTAAATTTTACGTTTTCGACGATAGATGCTAAACAGGAATATTTATATACAACCGGAACACCCGCAGCCTTGGTGATACTATGGTTATTGTTGGATTCAATTACAGCAAAATAAATGTGGAGAAAAAAATTCCTACTCAGGGCGAGATTAAAATAAATAACAATGTTGCGATAAAGAACGTCGAGGAGAAGAAGCTCCCCCTTGGAAAGATGTCGCAGGACAGCCTCCGCTTCACCTTCGAGTTTGTAACCACCTATGATCCCGGGCTCGGTGTTATAGGCCTCTATGGCGATGTGATTTACCTGGACGATCCAAAAACGATGAAAGACATCGCAGCAAGCTGGAAAAAAGACAAGAAGATTCCGAAGGAGGTCATGGTGGATGTGCTGAACGGCATTGTCCAGAAATGCCATATCCAGGCCCTTATCCTGAGCCAGGACATTGGACTGCCGCCTCCATTGCAGCTTCCCAGAGTTCAGGCGAATGACGCTCAGGTGAAGTAAAGAGCAACTTGTGGCTCACGCGCCCCTCTCCGGCGAATTTTCAATAACGAATTTTTGAAATAAAACTGATATGGAATTCTGGGTTTCCCGTAATAGATCCCGCGTTTACAAAACCTCAAGGCGCTGTCCGGAAATTCGCTTCCCCTCCCTCCACCAGCTTCCTTCCTTGAAACTTCTCATTTTATAAAATCCAAAGCATCACTCTTCCGCATGACTGAAATCAAGCTCAAAGTTGCAGAAGCGGTTCAAGACGACGTCAACAAGGGCATTATCAGGATAGATTCAACCCATATGAAGACGCTGGGAGCCCGGCCTGGAGATATTGTCCAGCTTGAAGGAGAGCGAAAGACTGTTGCGATAGTGGACAGGGCATATCCTGGGGATATAGGCTTGAGCATCATCCGCATGGATGGCATTACAAGGAGAAATTCCAGGACAGGGATTGGCGAGCAGGTCAAGATCACCAAGGCCCAGGTCAAGGAGGCAAAAAAGGTCACGATTGCCCCGGCAAAGAAAGGGATCATTGTCCGGACTTCTCCCTCTTATTTCAAGCAGGGTCTGCTCGGCCGCGCCACTGTGAAGGGAGATATCATCTCTCTGGGCGGAACAAGGAGGAGAAGGACCACGATGTCAGACTCCAGATTCTTCGAAGATGTTTTTGGAATGCTTGATGAGGAATTTATGGGCTTTGGATTCGGCGACCTGAAATTCATCGTCGTGGATACCCAGCCCAAGCAGCCAGTCATCATCTCAGAGCTCACGGAGATTGTGTTTAACCCTGAGGCGGTCGAGGTCACTGAGGAAAAGATCCCTGAAGTGACCTACGAGGATATTGGCGGCCTGGATGAAGAGCTGGCAAAAGTCCGTGAGATGGTCGAGCTTCCCCTCAAACATCCTGAGCTCTTCGAGCGCCTGGGCATTGAGGCCCCAAAGGGAGTTCTCTTGCACGGTCCGCCCGGAACCGGGAAGACGCTGCTGGCAAAGGCAGTCGCGAATGAGACCAATGCGAACTTTATCCTGATCAATGGTCCCGAGATCATGTCAAAATATTACGGCCAGAGCGAAGAAAATCTCAGGAAAAAATTTGAAGATGCTGAAAAAAATGCCCCATCTATAATCTTCATTGACGAAATCGATGCAATTGCCTCCAAAAGAGAGGACACGCACGGAGAGGTTGAGCGCCGCGTGGTTGCCCAGCTTCTCGCCTTAATGGATGGGTTGAAATCCAGGGGGAAGGTTGTTGTGATTGCAGCCTCCAATATCCCCAACTCTCTCGATCCTGCGCTGCGCCGCCCCGGCAGGTTTGACCGCGAGATTGAGATTGGCGTGCCAAAGCAGAAGGGAAGGCACACAATCCTCAAAATCCATACCAGGAACATGCCCCTGGCAAAGGACGTACTTCTGAAGGACATGGCAGCCGTTACGCACGGCTTTGTGGGGGCTGACCTGAGCGCATTGGCAAAAGAGGCGGCCATGATTGTCCTGAGGAGACTTCTTCCGGAGCTTAAACTGAAGGATGATGAGGCAATCCCCTCGGAGATGCTCGAGAAGCTCAGGATTACCAAGAGGGACTTCCAGGAAGCACTGAAGGTTGTCAGGCCCTCTGCAATGCGCGAAGTCTTGGTTGAAATTCCCAATATCAAATGGGCCCAGATTGGGGGCTTGGAGGAAGTCAAGCAGCAGCTCAAGGAGGCAGTGGAATGGCCGCTCAAGACTCCTGAAGCATTCAGGGCGCTTGGTGTCAGCCCTCCAAAAGGAATTCTCCTCTACGGCCCTCCTGGAACCGGGAAAACACTCCTGGCAAAAGCAGTCGCCACAGAATCTGAAGCGAATTTTATCCTTGTAAAAGGCCCCGAAATGCTGTCAAAGTGGGTAGGTGAATCAGAGAAAGGCATTAGAAAAATATTCCAAAAGGCGCGGCAGACCTCTCCTACTATCATCTTTTTTGACGAGATTGATGCTATTGCCCCTGTACGGGGAGCATCTTCAGACTCTCATGTTACTGAGCGCGTGGTAAACCAGCTGCTCACAGAAATGGATGGCCTGGACGAACTTAATGAAGTGGTTGTTATCGCTGCCACAAACAGGCCCGATATGCTGGATACTGCGCTCCTCAGGCCAGGCAGGTTTGACCGGATCATCCTGACCCCCTCCCCCGATGCCCTGGCTCGCCTGGAGGTATTCAAGGTCCACACATCAAAGATGCCGCTCTCCAATGTTGATCTGGATCGCCTCGTCAGCCTGACAGAAGGCTATGTCGGAGCAGACATCGAAGCCATCTGCCGCGAAGCAGCCATCGTTGCGCTCCGCGAAGATATCAAGTCAAAAATAGTCACGCAATATCACTTTGAGCAGGCCATCAGCAGGGTAAAGCCTTCAGTGACCAAGGAGATTGAAAAGGCCTATCATGAGATCCAGGAGCATTTCCGCTCTGCTCAGGCAAAGCAGATGAAAGAGGAAAAGCCAAGTTATATGGGATGATGCAGAAATGAGCCGGGAAATCTTCATGCTGTACGGGCCAGGGCTCCAGTCAGCTGTGTACTTTCCGAGCAACAGCCGTGTTGATGGTTGGGTTGGAACCACTTACTTCACGAGATTCATACAGAATCTGGAATCAATTAATCAAGCGGCAGAACAGCCGAATATCAGCCTCCTGGAGAATCTTATTACAAGTTCGAATGGGCTCAACAAAGCTTTGCGCTTTGAAGGGTTGGATGAATTCCATAAGTCAAAAGTGAGATTTGCCATACTCAAACAGCTTAAAGACCACGAATTTGCCTGTCTTGCGGCGAAAGGGCCAGGTGCGGCTCGGCCAGAGATCACAGCATTCTATGAAACTGCAGGGAAGTATGGAATTTCTCCTGAAGAAATCTCAAAACGCGCAATTGAGGAAGCTTCCTCAACAGGCGTACCATTATCCTTGAGGTATCCCGGGCGGATGATGCAGACAACCCACTTGCCCAATTCGGATGGCAGGTTTAACCATAGATCCTACTTTTTTTAAAAAACACAAAAGTTTATAAGTTCTTTAGCCTCCTTGGCAGCCATGAACCCAGGAGACCTTGTCCAGATCACAACTTCTGAAGAGACGCTCGAAGGAGTCATCATCCAAAGGCCAGAGCTCTTGGGAGATGACATCCTTGTCCTCAAGCTTGACAATGGATACAACATCTGCATAGAAAAGAAGAAGATCCAGAAGGTCAAAGTCCTTAAGCCTTATGAAAAGCCAAAGGAAAAAAAGCTAAAGCTCAGGCATACCAAAGGCCTGCCCACAGTTTCCATTCTCTCAACAGGAGGCACGATTGCTTCTAAGGTGGATTACAGGACAGGAGGAGTGTACGCAGACTACACCGCAGAAGACTATGTCCAGATGCTGCCTGAGCTTGCTGGGATTGCAAACATCAAAGCAAGAAAAGTCATGGCAATGATGAGCGAGGATATAGCCTCAAAGGAATGGATTGAGATTGCAAAGGAGGTCAAGAAAGAGCTTGATGCAGGAGCAGACGGAGTTGTCATTACCCACGGCACAGATACCCTGCATTATTCAACAGCAGCCCTCTCCTTTTTCCTCCAGGGCCTCCCAAAACCCGTCATCTTCACCGCAGCACAGCGCTCCATTGACAGAGGTTCTTCAGACGCATTCATGAATCTGATTTGCAGCGTCAAGGCAGCAACCTCTTGGGATGGCGCAGAAGTTGCAACCTGCCTTCATGGAACGACAAACGATTCCCATTGCATCCTCAACAGAGGAACAAAAACAAGAAAGATGCACACCTCAAGAAGAGATGCATTCCGCCCAATCAATGAGCTTCCTCTTGCAGAGGTGCCATTAGAGGGATCAATTAGGATCGTCAACGCTTCCTATAAAAAAAGAAACGACGGAAAAGCAGCCTTGGAAGCATCGTTTGATCCCAAAACAGCCCTGATCCAGATCCATCCTGAAATTGACCCCTCGATTATTGACTACTATGTATCCAAAGGATATAAAGGAATTGTGCTTTCTGCAACAGCCCTTGGCCATATCCCTGTCAACGGACCGAAATCATTCATCCCTCAACTTGAAAAAGCCATAAAAAAAGGTGTCATCGTGGCAATAGCCTCCCAAACGCTTTATGGCAGGGCGCACCCATTAGTCTACACAAACTTAAGAAAGCTCTCTCTCGGCTTAGGCTGCGTCTTTGCAGAGGACATGACTCCTGAGACTGCGTTTGTAAAGTTAGGATGGCTCTTAAGCAGAGAAAAAGACACAGGAAAAGTAAAAGAGCTTTTCAAGACAAATCTCACTGGAGAGATATCAGAGAGGATACTGCCGGATTCATTTTTGTATTAACTTTTTCCTTGGCTTCATTCTTGATTTCAATAGGTCCATCCTCTTCATGTAATCCTTCATCTCTCTTGCCATATAGTTCATGCTTCCCGCATCCCCCCCTTTCCTCAGCTTCCCTGAATTTGGAAATATGCTTTATCAATTGTTTCTTATATCCCTCCAGTTTCTTTCTTATCTTAGCTTTTCCCATAACGATCTTATCCTGCAGAAATGCCTGTAAACAACCCGATACAGCATACTAATATCATCATAGTCCAAGGAATTTTTTGATACGGGCCGAGTATCCCTATGCTCCTTGTACATCCTATACAGCTGATTTGCCTTATCAGGGGATATATCTCCTTTTATGAGGTGCTCTAATACCTGCTTATGAGAATACTTTTTGTCGTGTAGCAATGATCCAATGAGTATCAATCCCCTCAATCTCATGATCAAAGGGTAAACAATCGAGTCAATAACCTTGGTATCCCTTTCGCGGATCCAATCTTCAGCGAGCTTCAAAGAGCTCTCTGTGGTCTCAATATACCATTGTGTATTCCTCTTTGTCAATCTTTGCTTGCTGGGCCTGTCCAACCACGCTTCATTGAGGATCGGCTTCGCTTCTTTCAGGATAGGCAGGAGAAGCACAGCGTTGTTTTCAATCGTCTTTTCTACCTGCTCCTGAGACGCAGAGATAATATCATATCCCCCAACTCTCTTCTTGATATCAACATCGCTGATCACCAGCACATCGATATCCGACTCCGGAGTCTCCTCTCCCCGCGCATAGGACCCATACAGGTATACCCCTGAAATATGCCTCAGATGCTTCTTCAGGATCATCAGGATTTCTGTCTCAATCTCCTCCATGCTTTTCCTGGCAAGGCTTACCACTACCTTCTTCCCAGTCATCTCCTTCGGCAGGTAGACATGGGCCCCATTTCCGATCTGCTGGACAGTTCTGGTTATTTGCATAGTATATACAGTATATACCCAAATATTTAAGCCTTTCGGAGAATTGGGCTCTGAAAATGAAGGCAACATCATCCGTGAGCCTTCTTTATCAAAAGACGTCACAGCGACAAGGGGGTCGTCCCATCGGAGGATATGTCGCTCCTCGCTCACATACGCACAAGGCGAACTGCTCCGAAGGAGCGACCAAAAATGCACAGGCATGGTATGAGCTAGTTTGGAATATCGCTAAACAATAATCTCTTTACTCTGCTCCGAGAAGCAAAATTCGCATAAAAAACCTTATAAACCTACCGCCACCTTTTACCTCTATGCTCAATTACAAAGACCTCGGCTTCAAAGCAGGCCTGGAAGTCCACCAGCAGCTTGACACAAAAAAGCTCTTCTGCGACTGCCCCTCTTTAGTCAATGACCCAAACAAGGCCTCAATTCGCATAAAAAGGTATTTGCGGGCAGTTGTTGGAGAGACAGGAGAAATTGACATTGCTGCCAGGCACGAAGAAGCAAAAAAGAAGTATTACGTCTATGAAGCAGCGCCAACAAGCTCTTGTCTTATAGAAATTGATGAAGAACCCCCAAAAACCATAAACCAGAAGGCGCTTGAAATCGCAGTAAACGTGGCCCGCCTTCTTCACATGTCCATTGTTGACGAAATCCAGGTCATGAGGAAAATAGTCATTGACGGCTCAAACACGACAGGCTTCCAGCGCACAGCCTTAATTGGAAGGAATGGGTATGTTGAAACCGCGAAAGGGAACGTAGCGATACCGACCCTCCTCCTGGAGGAAGAGGCAGCAAAAAAAATTGACCAAAACGAAGAATCAGTCACCTACCGCCTTGACCGCTTAGGGGTTGCGCTTCTTGAGATATCAACCGATGCCTCATTGCAGGATCCTGAGCATGTGAAAGAAGCAGCCTCAATAATTGGGATGATGCTCCGAAGCGTTGGCTCGATGAAGCGCGGCATCGGCTCCATCAGGCAGGATGTCAATGTATCAATAAAAGGCGGCGCAAGGACGGAGATAAAAGGCTTCCAGGAATTGAAGTCTATCCCTAGAGTTATCGAGCAGGAGATCCAGAGGCAGCTCAATGAAATAAAACAGGGGAAAACACTAAAGAACGAAGTGAGAAAAGCAGAGCCTGGCTTTACCACCTCTTTCCTTAGGCCGTTGCCGGGAGCCGCAAGATTATATCCAGAGACAGATGTTGTGCCTATAAAGATACCGGAATCGATGCTTGAGGCAAAGCTTCCAAATCTCTTATCAGATGAAATAAAACAGCTCCAGGAAACCTACAGGATACCGAAAGAATTTGCAGAAGAAGCAGTAAAAAGAAAAATCAGCCTTCCGTCCTATTTCAAAGAATTCAAATCATTGGAGCCCTTATTCATAGCCAACACCTTAATAGCGACTCCAAAAGAAATAAAGTCGCGATTCGGCCTTGACACAAAAAAGCTGACGCATGCGGATTTCAAGGAAGTCCTCAACTTCTACGAAAAAAAGCAGATTCCAAAAGAGGCGATTATAGACATCCTCACAAAAAAATTAAGAAATGAGAAATACTCTCTAACTGAATTTAAAACAGTATCCGATGCCGAGATAGAAAAGGCAATCAAGCTCATCATCGATGAGAACAAAGGAGCCTCTCTGGGAGCTTTGATGGGCATTGCAATGAAAAGATTTAGGGGAAAGGTTGAAGGGAAGAAGGTGAGCGAGATATTGCAAAAGCTCCTAAACTGAGGATAGCATTCTTCACAGACACATTTCTGCCTTCGCAGAATGGGGTGGTTACATCAATTCTCAATGCAGCAAAGTATCTCGCTAAAAAAGACCATGAAGTAATGATATTCACAACAGCAAAGAAAAGAACAACCATCCCTAAAATGAGGATCACATATCTCCCAAGCATTGACATCCTCAGATATCCTGATTTCCCAATAGGCGTGCCCTCAACACAAAGCCTTAAAGTGCTTGCAGCCTTCAAGCCAGACATCATACATTGCCACATGCCATCCTTCCTCGGCTGGGAGGGTCTCGCATACGGAAAAATCAAAGGCATACCTGTCATTGGGACATATAATACGCTTCTTCCAGAATTTCTTGACCATGTAAAGATGCCGATAAAAAACGCAAAGCTGTCCAAATTTCCATTTGCCAAATCAATTACGTGGAACTACACAAAACACTTCTACAACAGGTGCAACACAGTAATAACACCTTCCAATGCGATGAAGAAAGAGCTCAAACGACACGGAATCACTGCTCCAATCCGTGTAGTCTCCAATGGAGTGGACACAACATTGTTCTATCCGAGAAAGGTAAACAAAAAGAGAAGAACAATACTCCATGTGGGCAGGCTCAGCTATGAAAAGAGAATTGATATCCTTATAGAAGCATTCAAGACTATCCAGGAAACCTCCTCAGATACAACGCTCGTCATCGCAGGATCAGGGCCTCAGGAAAAGTATCTCCAAGACTTTGCCAAGTACGTAAAGAACATTAAGTTCCTAGGATCGGTTCCCCACAACAAACTGCCAAAGCTCTACTCCTCAGCAGCCCTCTTTGCAACAGCGTCTCCCATAGAGACTGAAGGACTTGTTGTTCTCGAGGCAATGGCCTGCGGTCTGCCCATCGTGGGGGTGAATGCAGGAGCAATTCCTGATATTGTTAAAGACGATTCCAACGGCTTCATAGCCCCGTCCAACAACCCCCGAATGCTGGCAGACCGAATCACAAGAATACTCAAAGGTACAAAGCTGAGGAAGAAAATGGAGAAAAGCTCATTAATTGCAGTGAAGAAGTACGCGATAGAGAACACAATACGCCAGCTGGAAAAAATATACAAAGAATAAAGAGTGAAAGTCTTAACATTTATGGAAAACACGTATAGGAAGGCATGCATTAGCCATCAATCGAAAATCATAAAAAAATCATTTGTTTATGATGCCTCGTCGCTTGCAGCTGTTGGGATTTTTATTTGATCTCGAAACCTGAGGAGAATAGCGTAAAAGATAAGGTATTGCTATGAAAAATGTTATCTTTACATCGTCTGATGAGAAATACGGAGATTTTCTGGTAACACACTGGTTGAGATCCCTAAAAGATAATGTTGACTTGACAAACACAGATGTCATCGTTTTAGATTATGGGTTGACTGAAATACAAGTTTCTGAGTTGAAACGTAATAATGTTATCGTGCATAAGGCAAAGAAGGACGGCGCCATAGTCAATATCAGGTGGCGGGAAATGGCGATTATTCTCAAGAGAAAAGAGTACGACCAGGTATTGTCTGTTGACGGAGGGGATATTATCTTTCAGGATGGCATAAGCTCCATTTTTTCAGAAGATACGGGGGCATTCAGAGCAGCATATGAAGGCACAAACAAGCTGTACAAATCCTATTTCCTTAAAACCTGCTTTAGCAGGAAGGTATCAAGTAAAATGAAAGAGTGCCTCCATGGAAAAAAGATAGTCAATGCAGGAGTTCTTCTTGGCCCATCATACAAGTTCATAGGTCTCTGCAATGAAATTGTGTCTCTCATAGAAGACAAAGGCAGATTCGGACCTGATCAGATAATTATTAATTACGTCCTCCAAAGAGACGGATTCAAAGAGCTTAATCCTAAATATAACTTCATCATCAGCACATTAGATGCTAAAGATGCTAAATTTACAATAAAAGAGGGCGTTCTCTACCTCCAGAATGGCCAGAAAATCCCAATAGTGCATAATGCAGGAAGATACTCAATGTTAAGGCCGCTCAAAAACTTTGGTTATGGAAAGGGCTGCAACAAACAGAAAATACTTACCCACCTAATTCTGCGAACAATGTACCGTCTATTTGACTCTGTGCTCCTCAGATGAACCACGTTACTTCTTCTCTGAATAAAACCTATACTTCACGCGGTTTTGGCCCACCTTGGTGAAAAGAGAATAACGGATTCCTATATTGATATAGTTAGAGATAGTTCGTAGATACCCATCCTTCTTAAACTTCCTCAGAGAAACCCCAAAATATATAGGAATCGCCCTATACTTACCATGTTTCGCAGCCCGATAGCCGAAATCAAGATCCTCTCCAAATCTCAGATTCTGGTTGAACCCCTTGACCTTATCGAACAGCTGTTTTGAGCTAAACATGCAGGGTCCCCAAACAAGTGGCTTGGTCCATTGCGCAATCCTCATATAGGCATTTGCGCTAATGTGGAGAATCTTATCGAGTATGCTCCCATGAATAGGCAATGCCAAGCAAGACCCTACTTCCACATTTCTTCTGTTAATAACATCTACAAGTTTCTCCAGAAACCTTTTGTCAGCAATCATCCCGTCAGCATCAAGGAAGAGGAAATACTCTCCCTTTGCAATCTTTGCTCCGTTATTCCTTCCTAAGGAAGAAATCCCTCCATTCACAATTCTGCATCCAAATCTCCTTGCAATATCCCTAGTCTTATCTTTGGAATGTGCATCAGCTACAATGATCTCGTAATCCCTGAATCTTTGGTTCCTGATTGATCCCAACAGCCTTGGAAGGTATCTCTCTTCATTCAAGGTTGGAATAATGATAGAAAACATCATCTCAACATCTCCAGAAGCATACTGCTCCACAGTATCCCTTCATCACAGGTGTAAACCAGTGATTTATAAGGCTTCCCTGCAGGATTATACACCTCAAGGAATGTTTTATGTTTCCCTATCACGTCCTTATAATCCTCAATGCTCTTCCTGTGTCTCTTCCTATCAACCTGTTTCAGCAAAGAAACATACATAAGCCCTATATGATTCCATATTGTCGTCCTCTCATAATTCCGTGCAAGAATTTCATAGATAAGCATTCTCTGCCTCTTGTACCTCTTACAGGTATATCGTAGAGGAAAAGGCTTATCCAAACCTACTTCTTCAATTGCCCTGAATGCACGTCTCATCATCTCCTTTTCAGTAAAAATTCCTGTCCAGAATGGAAAAACATTCGAATCCCCCGTCACAACAGGCAGTTTCTCCATATCATCATAAAAATAGTCCCCATTCCAGAACTCCTCCTTTACCCTCTTCTTAAAATTAAATCCCCTGAAGGGGTTATCCAATGAAGTTTTCTTAATCTCCCTTGCAAGCATCGCAAGCATGACATTATTATAGCATGAAGAGCTCCTCCTGGCATGATCCTTTATGGAAGAGAAAGGAATTCCTTGTCTAACAAGCCCTGTTTCCCTGTCCAAAACCTTCTCCTCATACTCAGAAATCTTTTTATTGAGAAAATCCTTGTATCCAGAAATCAATGATTTAGCTTTAGCCTGATTTAAGCAAAGAATCAAAGAAGCCAAAGAATCAGGAGAGAAATTAGGAAAATCAAATGGCCCGCCTCTGGGAGATATCGTAGTAGTCACCCTTCCACACCTTGAATATATCCCCAGAGCGTACTCCAATGTCTTCCTGACTTCTTCCTTATACCCCAGCCGAAGCAATGGCCTGCAGCACCAGCTGAAATCCCTTACCCAGAACTCGCAGAAGTGGCCTGTTGAAGTCTGGAAATATCTTCCATTCCAGCAGTCCTCAATGATCTGCCTGCAAATGTCCGCTGCATCTCCAGGATACTGCTTAAATCCTCTTCCCTGGACCCGCAGCTTCCTTCTGAACATCCGAAGCCCTTCGCTGA
Source organism: Candidatus Nanoarchaeia archaeon (assembly GCA_035290625.1). Lineage (NCBI taxonomy): Archaea > Nanobdellati > Nanobdellota > Candidatus Nanoarchaeia > Candidatus Nanoarchaeia archaeon. Next base: position 23,180 of record DATDTY010000068.1, on the reverse strand, counting down.
TGTAGATTGGAGAGAACATGGAATAGATTACAAACTCGGAGCTTTTATAATTAACTGTGAAGCGCGCCTGGGAGGATTTGAACCCCCGACCTAAAGGTTAGGAACCTTTCGCTCTATTTGTCCTACCGGCCAATCCCGAAAAGCTGGAGTTTTTCCGGTATCCAGACTGAGCTACAGGCGCACATCAGAGCAAAGCCTCAACCTTTTTATAAGCCTTTTTATCCCCGGGCTCTATGAAGCTTAAAGAATCCCCTGAAGACTTCATCGTAAAGGAGATATTTCCAATAGAGGGCATCCTGGAAAAAGGCGGAAATTACCATATCTACCTCCTCTCCAAGACCAACCGTTCAACACCCGAAGCCATCTCAAGGCTCTCCAGGATCCTCAATCTCCCCGAATCCAGCTTTGGCTATGCAGGAAACAAGGACAAAAGAGCAAGAACCGAACAGTATATCTCGATCAAAGGAAAGAAAGCAAGAGACATTGATGATGCTAACCTAAAGATAGAATACAAAGGCTCCTTACATGAGCCCATCTCCTTAGGAGACCACGAAGGAAACCAGTTTGAGATTACCATAAGGGAGATAACCCCTGAAGAGCACAAAGTATTCCTTAAAAATACAAGAAACGCAACAATAGTCTTCCCGAACGTATTCGGAGAGCAAAGATTCTCAAATGACAACGCAGAGATAGGTAAGTGCATAGTAAAACAAGAGTTTAGCAAAGCGGTAACTCTTCTCCTGAAGCACAAAGGAAGCTATGAAAAGAAGATGAGAGAGCACTTTGAAACCCAGCCCTCAGATGCAATAGGCTGCCTAAGGAAGATGCCCTCAAAAATATTAAGACTATTCATCCATGCCTACCAGTCTAAGCTATTTAATGAATTATTAAAAGACTCAATTAAAAGGGATCCAACAGAAGAAGCCTCAATTAAACCTAAATCAATGGAGAATAAACCAAAAAAAGAAAAATTAATAGAACATATGCCAAAAAAATGCAGATCAATAGAAAACAAATCAAAATCAAAAAATGTAAAGAATAAAAAACTGCCCTTGATTGGCTTTGGCACCAATGAAAGTCTCATTAATCCCATCCTAAAAAAAGAAAACCTAACCACAAGAGACTTCATCATCCCCCAGCTCCCTGAGCTCAGCTCTGAAGGCACGGAAAGAAACGCATTCGAAACCTGTACAGGCTTCAAGATACTGCATGATTCAAAAGAAACCGTAAAACTTGAATTCTCCCTGCCAAAAGGAGCTTATGCAACCGTGCTTATTAGATACCTTTTTTCTTAATTCAAAATAGGAAGGTTTATATATCCTATCAACCATCTGTTGACAACTATCAACAAAATGAAGATAATGAGCAAATCACAAAAAATTATGAATATCTTGCTGAAGGATTTTAGCAGGCATACTGCCACGTCTTTAGCAAAAGAGCTAAAGATGAGCAGGTGGGGCACATGGAAAATTCTCAAAAAGCTTGAAAAGGACAGTCTGATACTTATCGAGCCTGTTGGGAGCGGAAAAACAAGCACAAGCACAATAAAACTGAACTGGGGCAATATCTTGACAGAGAAAACTTTGGCGCTCTCCTTGACCCAAGAAACTTTAAAATACAAAAGATGGCTGTATGACTTTTCAAGCTTGCAGCAAAAGGTCGAGTTTTTGATACTCTATGGAAGCATACTCTACGGCAAAGAAGCAAATGATATTGATATAATCGGAATTGCCAAGGAAAAGAATCTTGGTAAAGTTAATGATGTGGTGTTTAAGATGCAGGAAACACAAAGCAAAAAAATACATTCAATCAATCTGACGCAAAAAGAATTTAAGAAAGAATTGAAAGAACAAAACAAGGCATACCTAGATGCTGTAAAAAAAGGCATTGTCCTGTTTGGACAGGAGACTTTTATCAAATTTGTAAAGGCGCTGTCAGAATGACTTTGGAAAATTTGAGAGCTTGCTTTGCATCTGCTCTTAGAGATGAGAAAAAATGGAAGAAGCATAAAGGTCTTCTGGCAATCAAACCAAGCTTAAAAGAAGCAGAGGGATATATAACAAAAGCAAAAAAGAATCTGGAGCTATGTACATTATACAAGGAACAAGGATTTGATTACAAACTGCCTGAAGAATGGTTTTATACCCTTTATTATTGTGCATTAGCCATCTTGTCCAAATTCGGAGTCGAGAGCAGAAATCAAAGATGCACAGCGCTCTTCTTGGAATATGTAAAAGATCAATCCATTATAAGCTATGATCCTGATTTTATTAAGAGAATAACGGTTTATAGGGAAAAGGAAGGACAGTCAGATGTTGATGAGAGGGAAAAAGCAAGATACAGCACATCTATTGAAATTAAGGAAATCGAGCAAAATTATGATAAGATGATGGCCATATGCAAGGAAGCCATTTCCCAGTGCAAAGATATTGTTTTTTCAGAAGGAACCCTTAAGGTGCCGGAAGAGTTGCTTAAAGGAGATAAAGGGTAAAAGATTATCTCAACAACGTATCCAGAACATACCTTCCTGTCTCAGAAAAACCCAATTCGTTTGCAAGATAGCACTTCGCTCCCCTCACCTCAATCCCTCCAAAACCTTGGCAATCTCCTTAAACACAGCATCAATCGGCTTGGTTCCATCCAGCCTAACAATCCTTTTTCCATAGAACCCAACCAAAGGCTCTGTTTCCTTGTGGTATTCCTTGAGCCGGGTATTGATTTTCTCAGGCATATCATCATCCCTCTGGAATAATCTGCCTTTGCAGCTGTCGCATACTCCCTCCCTCTTCGGAGGGATATCGATCCCGAATATCTTGCCGCACGTTGAGCACTGCCTTCTGGCACTTAATCGCCTGACAGAAACCTCGTCAGGAACCTCAAGCAAAAACACCTTTTCCACCTTGTCATACCTCTCCAATGCCTTTGCCTGGTTCAATGTTCTCGGATAGCCGTCAAGCAGATATCCTTTTTTGCAGTCCTTCTTGCCGAGCCTTTCCTGTACCATATCATTGACTACAGCGTCAGGAACAAGCTCTCCTTTGTCAATATGCAACTTTGCAGTCTTTCCAAGAGGGGTCTTATCAGCAATATTCTTCCTGAGAATATCCCCTGTGGAGATATGGGGGATTTTATACTCTTTTACAATTCTCTCCGCTTGCGTTCCTTTTCCAGAGCCCTGGGGCCCCATCACAACAATCTTCATCCAAAATACCCTGCTTTTTCTTCAGATTCCGATTCTCTCTCCCATACGCCAGCAATCTTTGCCAAGTAGGTGGCGACATCTGCAGCCAGCGGCTTCCACACCCGGCATACTGATGCGATAAATGCAGCCTCTTCATCTTCCTGATACCTCAGCGCAGCAGCAATCCCTTTCCGATGCAGTGCTGCAAGTTTTCTGTAGAGGTCAAAAAAACGCTGCTTCTCATCCTCCTGCAAAAATCTGCACTCGTGCATCCCTGCAACAGAGTTCTCAGGCTGGAAAACCGGCTCCATGCTGTGCAGCAGATATTCGATCTCCTCGAGGATAGACCGGCGGATTGACCTGAGCAGAAATCTCTCCTTCTCCATGTTAGAGATCTCAAACAACGAATCAACTTCTGAGAAGAGTGGCAGCTCAGGATGCCTCTTCCTCAGCCCCTCATAGGCCTTCTGGATGTCTGTCATGGCTGCAGAAAGTGTGCAATCCTATTTAAACCTAACCCTGCACAATCAAATAAGTCCCCTTCCCCTCTTCAATCTGCCCCTCAATCAGCCCAAATGCAGCCTGCCGGTGCAGCTTTGCCTCTGAACTCAGGACGCTCTTCCTTCCTGGCCTTTCAGAAAATCCAAAGAACTTCACAACATCAAAATATTTTGCAGCTTCAAGGCTATCCAGGAACTCTGCATAGGTCTCGCCGGGAAAACCAACAATGACGTGTGTCTGAAGGAGTACAGAGGGAAACTCCGCCTTAATCTTCTGCATCACTGGCAGAACCTCTTTCATGGAATACGGCCTCCGCATCAGCCTCAATACCCGGTCATTCCCTGATTGTATCGGAATATTGAGCACCGTAACCTTGCCTGTTGCAAACACGTCCCTAAACCCATCAATCATATCGAGAAACCAGTTCGGCTGGACAAAATGAAGGAAAAGGTAAAATTCCCCGTCTTGCTGGACAATCCTCTTCAGCAATTCAACCAGATTTGTCCTGATATCCCTTCCATAGCACCCGATATCATCCCCAAGCAAAACAAATTCCTTATACCCAACCTCCCTGCCTTTCCTGAACTGCTCCAGAATCCTTTCAGGCTCAATGCTCTTCAGGTTCCCTTTCGCAGCCTTAATCGCGCAGAAGCTGCAGTTCCCCAAACATCCATCTTCAATCTTGATGTAGAATCTTGAGCTCGGCGCGCCGTTCAGGTACTGCTCTTCCAATCGATTTATCCTGACATCTTCAATCTTAACCTGGGCATCAATAATCTTATTCAGTTGTGTGTTTTCTCTTGGCCCAAAACTGACTCCTTCAAAGATCTCTCTCAGCCTTTCATCATTGATTTTTGGAAAGCAGCCAGCAACAACCATCCTCTGGTTTTGTCTTAATTCAGCCTTGATCTCAATAATCCTCTGCACAACCTTGTCCTCAACGCTCTTCACAAAAGCGCAGGTATTCAGCAGAACAAGATCAGCATCCTTCCAGTCAGAAACAACCTTCCAGTTATTCATCGCAAAGAACTTATGGAAAAGCTGCGAATCCCAGCTGTTCAGCATGCATCCGCTGAATCCGTCAATGATGCAGGCAGTGGGCATATCCTTCTCCAGCTGCCGGAAGTATATAAAATTGTTGGATGCTGCTTCACAAGTGCCATGCGCCGTCAAAAAACAAAACCTTTAAAAGAGCCAGAGAAGCCCCGTTTAGCATGGCAAGTGGTCTTATGAAGCGCTGCAGGCTCCGGGGGACTCACAAGGGCTCGAAAAAGAAGAGGCCCAAGACCTTCAGGTCAGAGCAGGCTGCAAAGGTATACGCAGAGAAGATGGGCATAAAGAGCTATGAGCTTAGGAACTTGCGGCTTGATCCGAAAGTTGAACCAAAGTTAAGAATTATTGTTAGCGAATCACCTCCGAAATAATGAGATTAGATGCAGAAACAGAAGAAAAGCTGAAATCTGAAGCAGTAGCCTACCTCAAGGACGGAAAACCTGATTGGGATATCCCCCACACCCTTCTAACCGTTCACTGGATGAGAGAGCTTATCGATGCTGAAGGCGGAGACGAACGCATTCTTGTCTCAACCATGTACCTCCATGACATCGGCTATCCAAAGCTCAAAAAAGGCTACACCTTTGATGATCTCATGAAAAGCAAGCAATCCCACGATGAAATCGGAGCAAAACTTGCGAAGCCAATACTGGAAAAGCTCGGATACCCTGAAGCAGAAGTAAAAGAGATCACAACTCTAATCGGCCATCATTATAAAAAAGACAGGCTGGACAGCCATAACGCACAATTGGTCCTTGAGGCAGACGGCCTCGCTAAGATAGACTGGGAACACATACCTCCAAATTTTGATAAGGAGAACAGCCTCAAGTATCTTGAGTATTTCAAAGGAAGGAACCTCCCAAAATTCAAGACAGAGACCGGAAAGAGATTCTTAAAGGACTTGTTGGCTAAATCAGAGAGCTATTGGGGCTAATCTTCTCCACCACAACAGTTAAATAGCCCGCTCTTTTCCTCAATAAGATGAAAAAAGGCCAGATTAAATTTCTTTATTTTGTAATAATTCTCTTAATAATCCTTTTAACAATACTCTTGATAAAAAGGTTAGGCGGATAAGCATGCACAAAAATAAACGAGATAGGCTGGAATTATCTTTGTATATTGTATTGGCCCTATTAGGGATTTACATTGCATATCAGATACTAAGAGCATTGGCAGGAGGCTCATGGGCAATTGAGGACATAATCTTGTCGCTGGTGATATTCAATATAGGATTAACAGGAGCCCTGCTCAGAACTTCAACTGGCAATAAACACGACATCAGAAACATGCAAAGAAGCTTTAATTCCCTTGCAAGGGACTTTAAAGAGCATAGGGACAACAAAAAGGTGCATAATTAAGCCTCCGGCGAGAATTGCACTCGCGACCTTCTGATTCCTTTAGTATATACAAGTCAGATGCAATAGCTACTATGCTACGGAGGCGCTCAAACGTTATTCCCAAAGAAAGGAACCTCATTTAAAAACATTACGGCGCATTATACTGCGGCCGCGGAGCTGTGAAGGTTTCAGTAGAGAACTTATACAGGTTCAGGAACGACCTGATCTGGCCGTACAGGTGGTTGGTGTCATGCACAACCTCGCTCTTCCATCCTCCAGTCAGCGGCTTAAAAATAAACTTGTCAAAAATAACCCGTATGAAATAAAAGACAGGAGACCCCTCCCAGCGGTTCTCATAATCAGTCTCAAGATATGAATCCATGACGACATGCACCTTGCCCTGGTTCATCCTCACCTTGAGCCCGTCCTTCTCCATCTCTATCTCCTTGACATCATTCATGATAAGCCGGATCTTAATCACGATCCTGGCGTAGTCTGTAATCTTCTTCCAGGGCTCAAGCTCGATTTCTATGTATTTTCCATCAGGGGTGACCTTCTCGATATTCTTATTCTCCCTCTTATCATACGCCTTCTGCCTGAACCAGTTATCAATCATCTGATAGAGGTCTGTAGCAACAAACAACCCTTCATACGTCAAGCGAAGCTTGTCAATGACTGTCTCTCTTTCTACCATCTTCACCACATATCAAAATAGGCATTCCCTTTTGCTTCCAGAGCAAGGTACTCCTTTATCACAGCATGAAGCTTCAATGTCCTGTAGTACAGTTCATCCCACCACATGCTTCCGATGACCCCTTCCATCGGCTTCATGAGGATCTGGTACTGCAGAAACTTATTCAAGCCCTGCAGAAATTTGTTTCCTCCAAACCGCTTGGAATAGTCCAGCTCAAGATACCCGTGAAACTCGCACAGGATTCTCGCCTTTGTAAGCCGCTTTTTCTTTCCATCCTTGATAACATCAAGGTCTTTTGCATCATAGAGCTTGAATATCATGTCAACGCAGAATTTTGTATACTCATTATGCCTCCTCCATGCGAACCAGATATACTCCAGTTCAGTTCCAGCCAGGCTTGGCACCTTATGCTTGAGGCTCAGCTCCTCAAACCGGTATCCCTGGTCTATAAACCAGCTTACGAGTGTCTTGTACAGCCCTTCGAAATCAAATATCCCTTCATACTTAATGACCAAGGTAGGAGCTGGAACTTTTGTAAGCGGACCCATGATCGCTTCAGAGCCCAGAGCGTTTATAAAACTATCGCCGGATATTCCTCAACTGTACTACTGCACGCTTCCAAGGCCTTTCTCTGGCCAGAACTTGCCAAGCTCAGGCTCAGGCAGCCATGTTTTCATCTGAAGCCAGGTCTTGATTGCCTCCTGGAACCGATAGCACTCCCTATAGAGCTCAAGCTCCTGCGCTTGAAACTTCTCCAGCAAAATCCTCTTATGCACGATCGTATTGAAATATTTAAGCAAAGGATGCTTCTTCCATACATCATCCTTGTCCATGATAAGCCTTGCCTCAGCCTTGATCTCAGGCTCTCCCCAGTTGGTCTTAAACTTCTGGCCTTCGTGGATAACCTCTACATCCTTCAGCAGGATGACATGAACATTGATATCCATGACCCACTGGTAATAGGAGTTTTGCCCTCCCTTGTCAACCGGAGTCTTCTTGACAGTCCACCACACCTCATTCCCCCCTTCATGGGGCTTTTCGCGCATCACAAAGTAATCCTCAGGAAAATCCGGGTCGCTTCTTGAAGCCCATCCTTCCTCGACAAGCCATTCGTGCATTGTGGTGTAGAGATTCTTCAGATGGTGGTAATCCTTGTATTTCAGCCTCCAATTGGCAACAACAACCTGATCTTTTCCCTCATACTTATGCTTCAGCATGCTTCTTCTTTTGGGAAATCCGCTATTTAAATCTTTTGCATCAGGTAAAGTTTCCAAGTGCCTCAAGGCTTTTTGCAGGGGGAAGGGTGCCGCCTTTTTGTGAGCTTTGCAGCAAAAAAGAAGCGCATCGACAAGGGGGTCGTCCAACCCGGGGAATGTCGATATGAACAAAGGAAACTGGAAGCGAACTCGGCGGCATCCCTGATAAGCCCCTGCAAAAAGCCAGAGCGAGAAGTTAACAAGTTTACATCACCTCATCGCAACCTTTTTATACTCTCCCGCCAAAAGCCATGGCAAAAAGAGGTGTGTAATGGTTGAGCAGCTTGAAGGCGTCCTGAAAATTGCAAATCTCCTGCTTTCTGTTGTTGCCGGCATGATCGCAGTCTCCTTGTTTCAGGCCTCGCGCAATCAGCGGTTCCTCAGGCCATGGAAATTCCTCATCGTAGCTTTGGTGCTTTTCGCGCTCCAGCAGGTTCTTGGAGCGTTTCGCGCGTTTCGCGTCTACAGCTCTCCTTATCTTACACACATCAACCCTACCTTTATGCTTGGCTTTGTCATTGCAGCCCTGGTGTTCCAGATTGTCCTTAACACCTACGAAATGCAGGCCGGAAAACGCGGCAAAAAGAGGAAGAAATGACCAGCTTTGCAGACGCCCTCGGCCTTACAGCCCCTTACTATAATCTTGGCCTTGTTATTATTGTCCTGATCCTGTTCGGGTATATGTTCCGTTCTGCAAAAAACACCTACCTCCTTCCCTGGAAATACCTCTTTGCAACCATCGTCATATTCATATTTGAAGAAATCATCACTGTGCTCGATATTGCAAAGATTATTGATGTTCCTGCAGTAGTCTTTCCCCTGCTTGAGATGGTCATCATCACTCTTTTCATCTATCTCCTGCTCCTCCAGAAGGAGTATCTGTCGAAGCTTAGAAAATGAACAAGAAAGGCCTCACCCCATTGGTTGCCACCTTCCTCCTGCTAGTCTTCGCGCTCGGCATTGGGGCAGTCACAATGAACTGGGGCAAAGCCTATGTGGACAAGATAAACATTGAGGAAGTGGCAGAGCCTCCAACAGCCATCGTGATAAACCCCGCAGCATTAGACGACCCTCTTAAAAAGCTCCAGGTCCAGTATATCACGGGAAGCATCTCGAAGGAAGAATACCTGCAGAGAGAGCAGGATTTTCTCACGTAATCTGCTCAGCAAACTTCTCGCAATCGCTTATCTGCAGCCGTTCTTGGACTCTTTGCACATACTCAGGATCAGGCCGCTGCCCTGCTGCCCACACCACCTGGACATCCTCAGTTTCCAGATCCATAAGCGCTGCCATGGGAATCACACTCTCACTGCAGGAAGGGTAATCGACATGGAACTCGACCCGATACGTATCTTTGTCTTCCTCCACTATCTCCTTTCTGATAACTCCTCCGCACAGCTCCCTGCTTAGCTCCTTCCCTCTGCTCTGGTATGCCGCATGGATGGCTGTGCTGCATTCCTCAAACCTGCTCTGCTCAGCGACAAGGATTTGAAGGATCTGGGCGTCTGGCAGGGAATCCGCAGCCTCCAGGAGCTGGAATTTCAATGACGGGTCGATTGATGAGGAGCAGGCTGCCAAAAACAGGAGGCCCAGTAAAAGAATGTATTTCATCATTGTTTTCTAATCGAATCTCATTTATAATAGTATTCATAATCACGAGGTTGGTGCGAAATTGAAGGTTGCCATCATTTTGTGAGCAACATCGCTAATGAATAAGCATCGACTTCGAGGGGATGCTCCATCCGGGACGAATGTCGATTATCACAGACATATATGCCATGTGCGAACTCGATGGCAACCCGAGCATTGCGAGGATTTCGCACCAACCTCCATAATCACACTCCATCAATTAAAAAATAATTAAAACCGAATGATCAAAAGAAATAGAAAGCATCATTGAGCAATAAGGCGCCAGAGACTTAAAAAGGTTAAACAACATTAAAAAATAATAATAAACTAATAAGAAAATCATAAGAAATCCAATGATAACAAAATCAACGAAAGAGAGATACGAAAAAGAGATAGCCATTGAAAGACATTACGATTTCTGCAAAAAAGAATAATAAAAAAAGCAATTAGCACATAGGTCACGAGTGGATCTTTCCATACCTTGCAACCAATCCCTCCAGAGCCTGCCGGTCTTCCGGAGCCAGCCGGGATAGTCTTTCGTCTATCGTTTGCCCAGCTTGGCTTTCTGGAGGATAGGGGAAATGCTGATATATTGATTTCAATGCCCGGATTAAAGGCTCTTCTCCGTCAATCCTTAAAGCGTAAAGGAGCTTTGACAGGCTCTCCAGTTCAGTTGCTGCAAAAGGATCCTCATCGCCTCTCGCTTGATTGCCTCGCCTCATAGCAGGATAGGGCTTTGCATTCCTTACCCTGCCAATATAAATTTGGATTGTGGTATAGACCATTCCTAAGTCTTCTCCAAAATCAGCACGAAACCGAACCAAGCCGCCATATCCTGCATATCCCATATCCTGGAGCCGCTCATTAACTCTCTGCGCCACTGCCTGCCTTATATAAGACATTTTCATTTTGGTGTACCTACAAGGCCTCCCATACCTTGAGATGGCTCCTCACTTTCTTTACTGATTCTAATGCCTTGGCAATGATCTCCTTTGCTTTCTCCTCCTCTCCTTTGGGAGAATAGCTCCATGCAATGCCAAACCGCTTTCTTTCATACTTTTTGGAAGTATTTCCTTCAGTCACAAGCACTTCTAATGACGAGTCTTCAGCAATCCGTCCCTGAGCATCTCCAATGACCGTCATTTCCCAAGCAGGGATCGGATCCTGTCCAGGGATTTGAGAGATATGGTACAGCCCATTCTGGTACCTGAACATGTAGTACCTGCCGTCAGCCTCCCTCGTAACCAGATCTGCCGTGCCATCCTTTACTTCAAAAAAATAAGGGTCAAGGCTCGTCATGGGATGCAGGTAAAATGCAGGAATTTTCTTTTCTTTGCATCGCATATCTCTCTCAAGGATAATCTGCCTCACTTCCATCACAGCCTTATCGAGGTGAGAGCTTGAAATCCTGTCCACTGCCTCCTTGTATTCTTCCTGAGAAAGCTCGCAGTGCAGGGGAAAGGAATCTAAAGGAGGGGCCAGTGCATATCCCTTCCCCCTAAAATGAAAGATGTTTCCTGCACCCTCAGAAAAAATCATGGCTTCATCAAGCAGAGCGCTCCTGAAAAACGCATCGCTGTCTCCCCCGATCCTTGACCATGTAATCGCATGGCAATCATAGAAGACATCCCCATGCCCCCCTGCCTTAGGGGACCGGGCAATAAGGGGGGTTCCTCTTTTATTCCTGGAATACTCAAGCAGAAGGCCTGTAGGATTCATCATCATTGGCTTAGTATAAGAAGGCTTCTCTTTGGTACAAGGAAACCACTCAATAGTAGTAGTATCATTAACAATTATGGTTTCAACCTCTGGTTCAGCTGGAGCAATGACCATCTTAACCTCTTCCTATGCCAAATCCTCTTACTATACTAAATAAACAGCGGCGCCAAGACAAGCGTTATCGTAGCCAGCAGCTTCACCAAAACATGGATTGAAGGCCCAGCAGTATCCTTAAATGGATCCCCTACAGTGTCTCCGACAACTGCAGCCTTATGGGTATCTGATCCTTTCCCGCCATAGTTGCCTTTCTCAATGAACTTCTTTGCATTATCCCAGGCTCCTCCTCCATTATTCATAAACAATGCCATGAGGATGCCTGCTATCGTTCCTACCATCAGGAAGGCAGCCAGCGCCTCTGCCTTCAGGATAAACCCGACAAGTATCGGAAAACCCACAACAAGCAGGCCAGGCAGGATCATATTCCTAAGCGCCCCTCTTGTAGTGATATCAACACAGGCAGCATAATCAGGCTTAGATGTCCCTTTCATAATGCCCGTATCATTCCTGAATTGCCTTCTGACTTCTTCAATGATATACTGGGCAGTCTTTCCAACAGCCCGTATTGCCAATGAGCTGAACAGGAAGACAAGCATAGCTCCTAAAAGCCCTCCGATAAACACAGGAACGCTTGCCAAATTCACAACATCAAACGCCTTTCCTGTCAATGCAGCAACCTCTTCAAGATATGCTGAAAACAGCAGGAAAGCAGCCAATGCAGCAGAGCCTATGGCATACCCCTTTGTCAATGCCTTTGTTGTATTGCCTACAGCATCCAGGCTATCAGTCCTCTTTCTTATCTCTTCAGGAGCATTGGACATCTCAATAATCCCCCCTGCATTATCGGTTATAGGGCCAAAGGTGTCCATTGCTAAGACATATACCACAGTTGACAGCATGCCTACAGTTGCGACAGCAGTTCCAAACAATCCTCCATGAGGAACTCCTGACCAGACTCCAAACTGATACGACAGATACAATGCAAAGGATATCACAATCACAGGAGCAAACACGTTCTCAAGCCCAACTGCTATGCCTGAAATGATGTTGGTTGCTGGCCCTGTCTGCGACGCCTTTGCGATCTCCTTGACAGGCCTGAATCCATGGCTCGTGTAATATTCAGTGATAAGCAGGAACAAAACACTCATCACAATCCCAACCATTCCTGCATAGAAGAACCATACATTGGCATTCAGCAGCCAATACACGCTTATTGCTATCCCGATCAATGCGAGAAAAGCAGATACATAAAACCCCCGGTTCAATGCCCTCATTGGATCTTCCCCTTCCCTAGCTTTCACAGAGAATATCCCGATAATGCTCGCAATCATCCCTGCTGCAATCACCACTAATGGAAATAAGACTCCATTTGCCCCAAAAACTGGAAACAATGCAACTCCCAGGATCATAGCTCCAATGTTCTCAGCAGCAGTGCTCTCGAACAAATCAGCTCCCCTTCCTGCGCAGTCTCCGACATTATCCCCTACCAAATCAGCAATAACAGCAGGATTCCTTGGGTCATCCTCTGGTATGCCTGCCTCAACCTTTCCGACCAGATCTGCTCCTACATCAGCAGCCTTTGTATAGATCCCCCCTCCGAGCTGCGCAAATAATGCCACAAAGCTTGCCCCAAACCCATATCCAACAATAAGGAAAGGAGTCTTCAGCGGATCTGCTCCAAACAGCCAGTACAATCCTGCAACTCCCATCAGGCTCAATGAAATGACCAGTATGCCTGACACCGCCCCCCCTCGTAAAGCAACCTTTAATCCGAATGGAAGTGATTTCTTCACAGCAGCAGCAGTCCTTATATTGGTTATCACTGCAACATACATCCCAATTATTCCTGCAATCGCAGAACTTGCAGCCCCCAAGATGATTGCAATGCTTGTCCTCAATGCCAGCCCCGGATCACCCTTATAGAAATACAATCCTCCAATCAATAGGGCCATAATCACAGAGAACAGCGCAATCGTTCCATACTGCCTTTTGATGAATGCAATCGCTCCTTCCTTGATAGAGTCTGAGATCGCTCTCATCTCTTTTGTGCCTGTTGCCTGCCTGGCAACATACATGAAGAAGTACGCCCCAACAGCTATTGATAACATCCCTACGATAAACACAAAATCCAATACCATTGCGGCACCCCCAAGGTCTATGTACAATGTCTATACAACGTCTATTTATATACTGTCCAGTAGAAACATTAGCTGATTTTTAAAGATTGCGGAAACGCGGAGTTTTTCTAACAATTCCACCGCTATTTCCATTGTAGCTACATTGTAAATCCAAGAAGAATATTTGATTTTGGCCTTGACCTCAGTTTCCACCGGAAAACCGACGCTGGGAAAATATTTATTCGAAAATCTCGGAAACACGACGCCGCCAATCAATGAATGATACCCTATCCTTAAGCGTTCTGTGCTTCTTCTGAGGCGATGTTATGGCTCAGGTATAAATATTGCAAATCTCAGTACATTGTACACAACTGCCAGAGAAAGACAAAGTTAAGAAAAAACGAAGGCCCATCAAGTTTGCGAGTGAAGGATTTGAGAATTACAAACCAGCACGATCTAAACTTGTCAGAAGGGTTGCAAAGAAAACGCATGGAGTTCCTATTAAATCAGCAGGATTAAAACACAACAACAATCCCATTGAACGAGAGAATGGGAACATTAACGATCGCATCAAGGACGACAGTATCATTTTTCAACAACTTTTGGGGGAGTCAGCACAAAATGCACTCTGATGAAGGACAGTTCTTCCTCCACATCCTTCAAAATATAAAAGCTATTGCTTCGAAAATTCCAGTCAATCTCGTTGCTCGATCGAATCTCACTATCCTGAATACTTACGCGCGAAGTGTTGAAGGCTTCCAGACTACTCCAACGACCCGGCGCATTCCTATGTTCAAATAAAGAATTTGTAATCAAAAGAGTGGCGTTATCGCGGACAACAATATCGTTCCTTTGGATGTAATGTGTGTTGTTTATAACAAACACAACATCTCCTTCCAGAATCAAGGGCTCATTATTTGTTATTTTCTGTTTATACCTCTTAACCTCAGGCTCTGTGTTTTTTTCTGAAGACGGCCAAGAATCTTCTTTTTGCCAAGAAATATCATTGTTCTCTTCAGCAGCAACCCCAGACGCGTTTCTCATACTTGTATTTTCCGTCACCCCCCCATATTGTGAAATTTTCTCAGCCGTAACATCAACAGACTCATTAGTACTGCCTCCAGTTAATATCCCAATCACCACAAGTGACAGAATCATAAAAAATAGCCTTTTCATCTCTCTTGTAAGCTCCCCTCCTTTTTGTCACGCGATTGATGTTTGCGCAATATGGGCTTTTGGCGGGGCTATGCCTCTAGCTCACCTTTTCAGATCTTGTATCCTTTTAATCAACACATTCTTTGTCTCTTCATACCCCTCATTTGGAATAACTCCCTGTTTGTAAGCTTCCTTTAGCCGCCTTAATTCTTTTAACAACCTCCATTTCTCATTTGCAATCTGCATCGGCGTTAACTCAAGGGGGTGTTTACCCTCTTTTTTTTCAAGGCGAATGCCATCTTCCTCGAGCAATTTTGAAAGTTCTTTTGCTGGATCCTTTTCTTCTATTTGGGTCCTGCCCTGCGCCGACGCGTTCTCTGCAGGGATTACTTTGAATTCCCCACTCACTGCCGGTTCTTTTTTTACTATATAGTCTGAATGCTTGGTAATCAGGCTATCTTCCCTTTTTACTACGTAATCTGAATGCTTAGTGATTATAGTCTCAGAACTCTTGACTGGAGGAACAGCGGATATCTCTTCTTTCTCTTCCCTCTTCTCCTGTGTGCGTTCTTCTCTGTCTGGTTTTGCAATCTCCTGTATTTTTTCAGCAGGCGGCGCAACCCTCATCTCGCTGAACTCGTGCTCTCTTCGTTTCGCCCTTTCGCCGCCCTTCCGTTTATTTGGCAGCCCGTGTTTCCTCCTACCATTTCGAGAAGAGTTTCTCTTTTTGATCTCATAAAGCAGATAACTGAAAAGGATTATGGTGCCAACCAACAACACCCAAGTAATGTAAACCTCCTTGGAATCTAATACCCCTTTTACCATCCCCCAAACCGACGCATTCAGCAATAACGAGGCGAGCACAACCGCCGCCAAGATTGCTATGGAAACGATCGAGGCTTTCATGCGTATAATCTGCATATACTTCTTTTTAATACTTCCCTTTTTGAGTTGCAGAGCCAAGGAAGCAAGCCCGCCCATGATGAGCAACAGCGTTGATACAATCAGCAGACTAGAGGGCCCCCTGCTTGGCGCAAGCCTCTCCTCAACCCCTTTCCCAACTATATTGAACCTCGCCGCGCCGCTTGCTGTCTTTTGGTTATACTTCATCTCGACAAAAAACACATATTCACCAGGCTCAACCTCTTTCGGAATCGAGATCTCCTTGAGAAGCACAAGTTTATTCTCAATTCCAACAATTTCATGCTCAGACACAACAGCCTCCCCCTTTGCGTTTTTGATCATATACTCAACCTCTGTATCTTTTACGCCTTGCCCCCCAACATGGTACAAGCTCACCTCTGCCGCCACTGAACTTCCAGAAGGCGTTTCCATATATCGAGGCAGGATTTTAACCTTAACGTCAAATAATATAGCCCCAGGAACCGTTTCTTTTATTCTTTCAATGCTAATGTCTGCTATACCATCGATGATATCGTTCAATCTTATCAGGAGGTCATACACACCATCATTTTCCAAATCAATCTTCTGGGGCTCTCCAATTCTGGCTATGACTTCTATGGGGGTCGTCTCTATCATCAAAATTACAAAGTCTTCTCCAACCTTGGTAAGAGTTATCGTATGAACGTTTACACCATCAAGACTGAAAGTGATTACGCTTCCTTCTTGTAGATAATACTGGACATCAAGGACTTCTTGGAAGTCCACGGTTGGTGAGACCGCAGGTGCCGGAGCAGCCGGAGCGCTTGGTGCCGCGCCTCCGCCTCCACCGCCGCCTCCGCCACCGGCCTCCCCCGTTGTGGTTGGCGCTTCCTCTGCGCCAGCTTCAAAGGTTACACTGTCTGATGCAGTTGAATCAGGCTGAGCTGAATTCGCATAGCTGCAACTGACACGTGCGATAGAGAGCCCGTTTGCATACGTGCTTGGAACATTTATTGAAACAGATTGTGTGACATTTTGCAATGGAGTGGTTTTCTTACTAAACTGCGTTTGCGGTTCTCCTGCGTCAAGTTCAGTATCGCCATCGCTATCCACCCAAACATCACAGGTGCTTTCTGTTGCTGCTTCTCCCTCATCCTGTATCCTCACATTGCAATTCAGGTCCTGACCCACAGTAGCAGTGAGCGGGCAATCCAAGAACACCATGTACGGGCCCCCAGTCGCTACTCTGAACTGCGTGGTTTTCGAAGCATTAACTCCACCGTAACTACCCAACAAGTGAACAGTATACATCCCCGTTGTTGGGTTTGCCCCTAAAGATTTAGAGTACTTCCAAACATGCAAAGAGGACTCAGTAAAATCTGTTAGTGTAGCATTAGCCCATTTATTATTATTACTGTCAAAAATGGTGAGAACGACCGAATCTGGAGCAACAAACGAGCCGTTCTGTGTTGTAAAGCTCGCCTCTACCAACACATTCTCATTAGCGTATCTCGGGCTGCCGGCAACCAGTGAAGATATTGTAAACAGGCCCAAGGCAGACGTAGTGGTATTGATAGCCAGGGCCGCACTATAAATATTTTGAGTGTTTAATTTTATATCATTAAGCAGCGTACATAGGGTTGAATTTGGGGTTATGGCGCACTGATGAAGCTCCTCTAAATCATCAACTTCCAATAGCACGGTTGAAATAGTTGAATTGATTATAATTGAGGTAACATTAACCTCTGCTGCGATTCTTTTGATCTCTGATACGTTTGCATCGATATCGCTAATCCTATTCTTGGTATAAGCAAATTCACCGAACAGCGTGTTAGCAGATTCATCATCAGAAGGGGTTCCGATATAACTTAATATTCTTTGTGAATTGTTATACGTAACATTCGAGATATTGTATAATTGTTCAGCATTATAGGTGCCCCACTTAAGCAGAAGTGAGGCAGTTTCATTCTTAATATCCAACGACGTTGTGTTTGTTAAGTTAACCAGGGGGAATATATTGTTCAGCAAGTAATCATAACTATCCTGGGTGGTAAGGTTGATCTCTTTTAAGGACGGGACAATCACACCATCAATCTGATTTATCATTTGCGTCACATTCATCTTGATTGCTTCTATAGCTGAGCTTACCACAAAAGTGAGACTGTCGTGAATCTGGTCATTTGTGTAATTCGCGTCGATTCTGGCCTCATAGGTTCCGATTGGCGCAGAGAGCGGAAGCGTAAAGTTATATTTGAATCTCCCAACAGCCTGCGGCATAGCCAGGCTGTGGTTCAGCAGCGTGGTATTTGGATAATACAGCGTAATGTTTACCATTGCGCCAACCAAAGATCCGTTGTTATCCATTACCGTTGAAACAACAACCACATCATCCCCTGGCGAGTAGAATCCTCCTACATCAGAAAACATATTCAGAGGCAGGGCTCCAGTGGAACCACCCCCTCCGCCAACGCCCGAAGCAGCGACATTCTGGGTGGAGAATTCTTTTACCCCTACATACTCCTTACTTAAAATCTTGTTGCAGGTTACGATCGCCAGATAAGTGGATTGTGCCCCAGTAGACCACGTATAATTATAAAGCCCAAGGCCAAAGTTAGTCATTGACTCATTTATGATCACGTCCGTCTTATTCAACGTGTTCCTTACAGTTATGTTGGCTCCATCACTGCAGTCAACAAGAGAGCCGCCCGCCGACCTTATCATAGCTATTAGATCAAACGGAACCCCGGTATTGATGACGGCAGGAGCATCAACAACAACTTCCGGATTTTCAACCCAAACAGCCTCGAAAACAACGTTCTTATGAACACTATTGCTCGAATAATTCGCGTCAACATTAACTCTATATGTCCCTAACGGCGCAGAGGCATCCAATGGGAAACTGTAATTAAACCTGCCGGCGGTCCCAAGCTGGGCGCTTCCATTATTTAATCTTGTTGAATTTGGATAGAACACCTCAACATCAACTGAAGCATTGATAAGGGCGCCGCTGCTATTGATAGCAGTTATCACAACATTCACATTGTCCCCAGGAGCATAACTGCTTCCGGTAGCAACATCTATACTTATCCTTCCAGCAGTAAGATCAAAGACGTCATATACTGTGCTATTGATCAGGGTTATCGTGCTCCCGCTATTGGTGGTCGTAGTATTGATATTAGTGACGGTGCTGTTAATATAAACAATAGTGCTGTTAATGAAATATACGCTGCTGTTGATATTCTCAACCAACGTGCTAATGAATGTTATATTTGACTGGATGCTGTTCACGGTCCCTTGTATGCTCGTGACATTCGCATCAACTCTCGTCACAACTGAATTAATAGTATTCGTTGTGCTGTTAATATCAATGACAGTGGAATTAATATCCATTACTGTGCTGCTAATCAAATTCACTGTGCTGTTTATTGTATTTAGAGTTCCATGAACGCTCGTAATATTTGCGTCAATCCTATTTACAGTCGAATTGATAACATTCACGGTGGCATCAATATTACTCACAGAAGTATTTATAACATCAACCGTCTGGCTGATAGTGTTCACTGTAGTATTTGTATTATTCACAACGTTAAATATTTCCAGAAGTACAGAACTTATGACAAAAGCCAAAGAATCGTGTGCTTCATTGCCAGAATAATTGGCATCTATCCTTACCTCATACGACCCAATCGGAGCAGAGAGCGGAAGCGCAAAGTTATATCTGAATCTTCCGATTGTTTGCCCAACGGCAAGGCTATGATTTAATAATGTGGCATTTGGGTAATACAAGGACACATTTAACATCGCGCCAATCAAGGACCCATTATTATCAGTTGTCGTAGAAACCACTAACACATTATCCCCTGGTGAGTAAAAGGAGCCAACACCTGAAAACATATTCAATGGAAGCCCGCCAGCAGCCCCCCCGCCGCCAGTTGCGCCAGCAACATTTTGCGTAGAGAATTCCTTTGCTCCAGTATAAGCTATTGCTGAAATCTTGCTGCACGTTACGGTTGCTAAGTAAGTCGCTTGCGTTCCAGTAGACCAAGTGTAATTATACAATCCGGTTGAGAACTTGCTCATTGGCTCGTTACTAATCACATTTGTACTATTTAGCGTGTTCCGGATGGTTATATTTGCTCCGTCTGTGCAATCGATTAATAGCCCACTTGATGACTTTGTAAGGGCTATGATATCAAACTTCGTGTCTATGTTAATGGTGCTTGGGGCGTCTACAATAACTTGAGGAGGGAAGGTGGCGTTGCTTCCGCCCGTGCCCGTCGTGATAACAAACGCCAGGGTGTCGTGTATCTCATTGCCAGAATAATTTGCATCAATATCTATACTATACGTACCTTCTGTTGCTGGCGCTTCGAAACTATACTCATACCTGCCAAGCGATTGTTCTGTTGACCCTCCGCTGTCAAATTCAGATCCAGATGGGTAGTAAACAGTAATATTAACTGTCGCATTAACACGGCTCCCCGATGAGTTTACTACATTTGAAGATATATACACAGTGTCTCCCGGCGCATATGATTTTCCGACATCGTTGTATATATTTAAGGGCAGCCCACCAGCGCCGCCAACAGCCGCAGTTGCGGTCGCTACAAGGAACACAACGTTCTTATGAATCTCATTCGCTGAGTAATTCGCGTCAACATTTGCCCTGTACGTCCCTAATGGCGTAGAGGCATCCAATGGGAAACTGTAATTAAGCCTGCCTGCGGCCCCAAGCTGTGCGCTTCCATTATTTAGTCTCGTTGCATTTGGATAGAACACCTCAACATCAACTGAAGCATTGATAAGGCCTCCACTGCTATTCGTGGCAGTAACTACAATGTTTACATTATCTCCCGGGGCGTATCTGCTTCCGGTATCTACGTCTATACTTAGTTTTCCAGCAACAAGATCAAAGACGTCATATATTGTGCTATTGATTAGTGTTATCGTGCTCCCGCTATTGGTAGTCGTAGTATTGATATTAGTGACCGTGCTGTTAATATAAACAATAGTGCTATTGATGAAATGGACGCTACTGTTGATATTCTCAAGCAACGTGCCCATATACGTCACATTAGAATTAATGATATTGGCCGTCGAATTAATAAGCGCAACCGTTGAGTCAATATTGTTTACCGTACTATTAACAGTATTAAGTGTTCCATGGATACTTGTAACATTAACCCCAATCCTCGTGACTGTTGAATTGATAATATTTACTGTGTTTTTAATATCATTCACAGTCATGTTTATAATATCTATCTTCGTGTTAATTGTGTCTAGGGTCGTATTGGTGTTATTCACAAGAGTAAAGATCTCCTGCAGAACAGAGCTTACTACAAACGACAACGAATAGTGGGATTCATCATTGGAATAGCTTGCGTCTAGCCTGGCCTCGTAGGTGCCAACAGGAGCTGAATAGGGAAGCGTAACATTATATCTATACCTCCCAAGAGCCTGCTCTGTTGCACTACTTTTATTTAACAACGTAGCATTGGGATAATATAAAGAAACATTGACGGTCGCATTTACCAGATTTCCGTTTGAATTTGTTATTGTTGGGTAAACTATTACCTCGTCGCCCGGAGAGTATATTGACCCAACCGTTGCAAGAATATTTAGCGGTGCCAAAGATTTCTCGACCAAGAAGGCTATTGTGTCATGTACTTCGCCAGATAGATAGTTTGCATCGAATGTAACGGTATAGGTTCCTTCAGGCACAGTGAGAGGCAGGCTATAAGCGAAGAGGAACCGGCCTGTGCTTACCGCTGTCGCGACCCCGCTTGTTAATAATGTCGTGTTAGGATAGTACATCTTGGCAGAAACCGTGGCGCTGACTAATCTGGAGTCAGCATCTAATACAGTTGTATAGGCAACAACCTGTTTTCCTGGAGAATAAGAATACCCAGTTTGGGAACGCATACTTAGGGCCCCCCCAACCGTTGTTCCTAACAAGTCCAAGAACCCCCCCACAGAACTAAACACAGAAGAACGGCTGCATGTATATGTAAGTGAGGCAGTTGGGCTTGCCAAAGAACCCGTGTCACTCGCATTTCCTATAACCAGATTTATGTCTGATATATAAGCAGTTCCGTCCAAAGTATTAAACCCATTAAACAGGTTTGCTTTTAAGAAATCATATAATTCATCTATAGTTCTCGTATCAGATAAACCATTTACTAATGTTGCATTTCCGCCGTAACTATACACTGCAGTTATATTATTTCCGGTCTCATCTGACGTAAACGTAATCCCTCCCGATAGGCAACTAAACGCAGAGAAATCTGTTCCTAAGAACATCTTGGTCCCATTTCTGAATAATGCAAAATACTCAGAATCTGTTATCGGAAAATGTCTTAACTGCCCAGAAGTTCCAAAACTCGTATTACTCTCCTCTCCGTAAGCAACTTTTATTGGCTCGTTATATTTTATTCCGGCAACCGCTAACGCCTCCGGAGCAGAAACCCCCTCAGTTACGAAAGAATCAGTCTCCAAGGAAACCTCCTCGCTTGTTTTCCCGCTAAACACTTTCTGCGTCTCAACAAACTTATATCCATATTTTCTAAGATACAATGTGAAGGGACCTTGGCTTGTGGGTGTGCTTCCGGTATGAGGCCCATAGGTATACAGCGTGAATGTTTGTGTAGGTATTGATCCGCTGGAATTCGTCAAATCAGTAAAGAGCGACATTCCAAAAATATCCAGGAGCTCCGCCGTCGTGTTCACCACAGCATTGCCTCCCGTATCTTTAACCGTAGTATCATAGCTGTACTGCCTATTAAAGGTTCCATTACTTGGCCCTCTCCAAACAAAGTTCCATGTATTTGAATCAACATTCCTTGATATCCCTCCGCTTGAAGTTGTACTCCAACCAAACCCACTCTTGAAATCTAGTGTTTTAGTTGTTGACTCGTTAATAACTCCCTTGTCGCCCGATATTGCAAGAGTGGAATAGCTAATATTAACCCATTCCAAAACCGGCGTCGCAGCCGTATCATTAGTCTGGAACCTTGCTTGATACTGGAAATATCTACTATTAGGAGCAACTGTTGTATTTATCGTAAAAGGATACGTCAACTCATCACTCAGAACCTCGCCGTCGCAGTCAGCATCATTACAACTTCTAACTCTAAATGTAATATTTGTTCCAGCAGGCTCAAGAGACCCCCTGGTTAGATTAATCCAAGTAGCATTATTTCCCGTGTTGAATATTTGGCTTGTGAAATTGCCGACAGAATCATATTCTCCGCCAGATTGATTTAGAGTAACATTACCTGAGCTGTTTGTGCTGGTATTGAGGAATACACCTAAGTTCCAATCGGCCTCAGTATCATCAATAAACCTTCCATTGGAACTTGGCGTCCCATTCCCTAAAATGAAATCCACATAACTGTTATAAATGGATCCTGTAGCAGTCGTAAACACATCCGACTGGTTCGCCTGCATGAAGTCATAGACGTTCGACAGCGCCTTCCCTCCTATAATCTGTATCTTCCCTCCATAGCTGTACACTGCCCGAACCGTTGTTCCTGCATAGGAAGACTTAAAGGTCACATTCCCGGTCGCATAATCAACCGTGTACTCGGTTGAGGCAATCTT
>DATDTY010000067.1 GCA_035290625.1 Candidatus Nanoarchaeia archaeon | reverse complement strand
TTACGGCAGAGAAATCCTTCCCTCTTGAGATGGTAGGCTCGTCTGCAAACATTCCTTCTCTGGAGAGCGATTCCACCAGTTGGCCAAGATTGGAATCTGGAACATTGAATTCCAGGTCAGAATATGTTTTAGCATTTACGGTGCCCTTCAGCATTTCAAAGATCTGATGCGCCTTTTGCTCTTTCCATCCTGTACACGTTTTCCCTGCATACAGCCCTGCGCTTGATTCCATAATTTGCTCAAGCTCCCTCAAACCATACTCCTCAAGAGAATTTCCGGTTTGAGCTGCATCCACAATAATATCAGCTCCTTTGGCTATGTATCCTTCTGTGACTCCATCTGAATTGATTATTGTAACGTGCTTGTTTTCTCCGGCAAAAATCCCCCTTATCTGAATCAAAGGCTATCTTTCTCCAGCGTATACCATAGAAGGCAAATGCCCCATAAAAGAGAACAAGGCAGAGTTCTCTCACTGCCCGTATGTCAAATACCTTATGGCAGTATTTGACCTTGAATGTTGCCATAACCCATATCTCTCCTACAGCAGAGCTGTATCTGGTTGGATTTGTTTTCATAGTATCACCTGAAAGTTTTTTAGAGTTCAAAGTATCTAGAACCTAGTGCAGGAAGACGGATCATACCTACTCGTCAGGTTGACTCAAACCTTTAACTCTATACGGATAGTGTCCAAAAGGCGTACGTTGGTTTTGGTCCTCTTCTTTGCAGCCTTACTGAAATGAGACGGGGGCTGCAGAAAAAGGTTACGCCACCGGTGAAACACCAGTGGAAAGCTCAGCTTCTACTGAGCCCCCAGAATAGCAATCTTTATATACTAAAGTGAATAATGTTATTCATTAAGTGAATAATATGAGAAGAGAAACTGCTTTGAAAATAATCGGAAGGCTGAGAAAAGAACTTGGCAGAGGGCTTACTATCCTAGAACTCTCTAAGAAGCTAAAGATAGGATATCGCCCGGCGTATAACCATATCACTGAGTTAGAGAAAGAAAAAGCCATTATTGTAAAAACGGTTGGCAGGGCAAAACAGTCTTTCCTCAATCTTGACAGCCCTCGATGCCGTTATTTTCTCCAAGAAGTGGATTTAACAAAAAAAGAGGCATTGTATAAAGCCAATCCTAAATTAAAAGCTGTTCTCGAAGGCCTGATTTCCAGAATAACTGCAGCATTTACTGCTGAGATCCATTCTATTGTCCTGTTTGGAAGCTATGCAAAAGGTACGGCTACAAAAATCTCAGATGCCGACCTCTTGTTTATGGTAAGCGATATCAAAAATAAGACGGCGCGAGAGGCAATAGAGCGAGAATGCGCAAGTTATCAGTATTCTTATAATCTAAAGATAGGCCCCCTCATAGCTGACCTAGAAGAATTTAAAAAAATGCTCAAATCTAAGGAGATGAATGTTGGAAAAGAAGCCAGAGACTACGGAATCCCGCTGTACGGCTCAGAACAGTTTTGGAGGTTAGTTGCATGGCAAGAATAGACATTTTGAAGAAGAAAATTGATGCTTACCTACGCAAGGAACAGCTGCTCAAAGATCAGGAATACACAAAACTTGAAAAACCCTTCCTGGGAAAAGCAAGAAAAAATTATACGGTTGCGAATTTAATGTTTAAGATTTCCGGACAGGAGGAGTTAAAGAAAGTTCTTACCCTTGCCTCTGATTTTGAAACGTACGATTGGGTGATTATTGTCTCATATTATTCAATGTATGTATCTGCGCTGGCGGCGTTGGCGCGACTTGGATTTAAGTCCAAAAGCCATGCTGCTACTATCGCGGTCTTGGAACGCCACTACGTTCATCAACAGAAGAATCTGGAAGCTAAGCATATCCAGCAATTGACGAAAGCATATGTGTTGAGTGAGGAGTTGATCAATAAACTTATCCAAACCAAAACACGAAGAGAAACTGCGCAATATGATGCAACTCCTGCGATTTCAGGGGAAAATGCGGCCAGCAGCCTGGAGGATGCGGAAGAGTTTATTACCAGAATTGAGGAAATATTAAGCTGAAGGCCGATAGCCGAAAGCGCGGAGGAGCTTTTGTTGGATCGCCCGGAGACAGGGTGTTGGGTAAAGGGGGGAACGCACAGTTGTTCAGAGGCACTTTCCGTTATAAAGTATTTCAAGAAGTGAGTGTTCTATTTTCATAAATCATCTTCACAGGCTCGCCGCAACCTTTATAACTCCACTTTGAACTCAGTACAGGTATGAAACGCCAGATCATCGTAACCGTTGTAGGCCATGTTGACCACGGCAAGTCAAGCATCCTGGATTATATCAGAGGGAGCTCTGTGGTGAAGAGGGAGGCTGGAGCCATCACGCAGGCAATCGGAGCCTCTATCGTTCCTTTGAGGATGATACAGAAGATATGCGGGCCATTGCTTGATACCATAAAAAAGGAGATCCTTGTGCCTGGAATCCTGTTTATTGACACTCCGGGGCATGCTGCATTTACAACGATAAGGAAGAGAGGAGGGAATCTGGCGGATATTGCCGTCCTTGTCATTGATATCAATGAGGGAGTGATGCCGCAGACCATCGAATGCATCGACATCCTGAAATCCTACAAAACGCCATTTGTTGTTGCAGCAAACAAGATTGACCAGATTTCCGGATGGCAGAAGGCATCAGGATCGGCCCTGCAACGGATTGCAAAGCAGCACGAATCAGTCCAGAAGAGGCTGGATGAAAAGCTGTATACTATTGTTGGAAAACTCTCTGAATACGGATTTGAGTCTGAGCGCTTTGACCGCGTCCTTGATTACACAAAACAAATAGCCATCATCCCCACCTCTGCCAGCACAGGGGCAGGGATTCCGGAGCTGCTCATGGTCTTGATGGGGCTTGGAGGAAGATTTCTCGAGAGCCAGCTTACGGTATCTGAAGGCAAGTGCCAGGGAACAATTCTTGAGGTTAAGGAGGAGAAAGGGCTTGGAGCAACTGTTGACGCAATCATCTATGATGGAACGTTAAAGAAGAATGACATCATTGTGGTTGGAAGCGCTGAAGGAGCCTTTGCAACAAAGGTCAAAGGATTATTTGAGCCTGCTCCGTTAAGTGAGATGAGGGATAAGAAGAGCAAGTTCAAGCCTGTCCAGGAGGTGAGGGCTGCAACAGGAGTGAAGATCCTGGCGGTTGGCATAGAGAAGAGCCTTGCAGGCGCGCCGCTTCGGGGCTGCGGCGAGGGAGAGGTAGAAAAGGTCAAAGAGGAAGTCCAGAGGGAAGTCGAGGAGGTGCTGATCCAGACAGACCAGCAAGGCATCATCCTCAAGGCAGACTCGCTGGGAAGCTTAGAGGCTCTTGCCAAGCTATTGAAGGAGAAGTCTGTTCCTGTCCGGAAGGCTTCTGTAGGCATGATTTCAAAATCAGATATTGCAGATGCTGAGTCGAATCTTGATCCCCTGACTGCAGTTATCCTTGGCTTCAATGTTCCGGCTGCTGCGTCTGACAAAGTCAAGATCATCACCCATGATGTGATCTACAGGCTCCTTGAGGATTATGAGAAATGGAAAGCGAGCATGCATAAGGAGGGAGAGCAGCGGGAGCTTGAAGGGATAACGAAGCCGTGCAAGATCCAGCTTATGAAAGGCTATGTCTTCAGGCAGAGCAATCCTGCTGTTGTAGGGGTGGATATCCTTGCAGGAACGCTTGCAACTGACACTCCTTTGATGAAGGCTGATGGAAAAGAGTTCACACGGGCCAAAGGGATCCAGGCGGATCAGGAGAATATACCAACTGCGGATCGCGGAAAGCAGGTTGCTGTCTCGCTTTCAGGGGTTGTTGTCGGGAGGCAGATCCAGGAGGGAGAGGTGCTCTACTCTTCCATTACAGAGGATGAGTTCAGGAAGCTGAAGCAGCTCAAGAAATATCTCTCCAAGGACCAGATCGATGTCCTGAAGGAGATCGCAACAATCATGCGAAAGGAGAATCCGGTGTGGGGGGTGTGAGACTTCGTCGCTCTTGTTTTGCTACCAAGTGTGAGAAACCGGCTTACAGATCAAAAATGATTGTAATTCAGCTCTAAGCAGCTAATTTTTTCATTTCAATGACAAATTCTTTTGCGCGCTCAAGTGAAGTCTTTGCTTTTGCTTCTTTTGCGCTCTCATTTGTCGTATACTGGAAGATTCCTCTCTTTTCCCTCTCATAATCAAAAGCCTGCATAAGCTCATCGGCTTTTATCCCGGCAAGAGCCTCCTTTTGCATCTCTTCATATTCTTCTATTAATGACCCCTTAAGTTTATCCCTTACAAGAGCAATAAGGCTGTCAGCTGTAACCTTATGCGAAATCTTTTCCCCAACTTTATATCCCATCTTAAATAAAACTGCATTGGCAATATAATACATTGAATAATAAGAGATCACGATTACCCAAAGCCATGAGTGTTTTCCGTTATACAGAATTTCAGCCACGCTCAGGCTTTCGTTTGCATTCTTTTCCAGTATAGTAAACACCTGCCTGTCAAAATCGGCTTTTGTCAAAAGACCGTCTGAAAGATACATTTTGACATTATCTTTTGCTTCCTTTATCCGTTTATCTGTTAGCGTTTTCCATCACCCTATAATATTCTTCTATACCAATCAGGATTATATTCCTTTTTATTGCCTCGCTTACAACCGTAAACTCCCTGCTCTTTAGCATCTCCATAAAATCCTTGTATCTTATGTCAGTTGTGTGAATCTTTAAAGGGAAACGCGATAATGCCTGCCCTATTGGCTTAAAATCTTCTGTGATTACAAGCAGGTCTATGTCAGAATGCTTTGTCTGCCTGCCTTTAGCATAGCTTCCAAACAAAAGCAATATAAATGGCACGTTTACTCTGCGCAAGTCGTTGTACATCACTAAAAGATTCTTGTCTTCCAAAAGCCCCCTCCTTCTCTCAGATTCGACGGTAAAGACAGAATCATTGAAAGCCATGTTAAAAGAGCAAAGGGTGGTGTTTCCAGAATGCTTAAGGCTAACGATGCCTTCCTGTTGCAGCTTTTTTAATGCGTAATACGCTGATTTATAGTTAATCTTCCTTAGTTGTGAGATTCTTCTTATGCTGAAGGGATCTTCCTGGTTTTCAATCAGCAGTTTAAGTATATTCAGTTTTTCATTATCCATCTTAGGTAATACTATTATGGTTTAATACCATATATATAAACTTTTCTATTCTTTCCTTGAAAAATACTCCAGAAAACGCTCATCAACCTTTCGAGGCCTTGCTGCATTGCCTTTCTTTGGCTCAACTGGCTGCATGAAGATTCTTTTCCTTACAATATCCGTTATTATTCCGTGCACGATCATATGACCAAATTCAGCCGGCTTCTTCTCTAGAGCATCATAAATCTCATGCGCGTTGTGGCAAAGGAGGGAGGAGGAACGTTTTATAAAGTAGCAGGTATTATAGATTTCCATGCTCATCCGAAGCGCCTGTATACTCGTCGGAGAAGAGTTCTCTGAAAGAGACATCCTGATTAAGGCAGGAAAGATAGCTCGCATTGGAAAGCGCCTGCATGCAGCCAAAGAGATTGATGCGAAAGGGAGCTATGTTTTTCCCGGGCTGATAGACCCTCATGCCCATTTTAGGGATTTAGGCCAGAAGGCAAAAGAGGATTTCTACACTGGAAGCTGCGCTGCAGCAGCAGGAGGGGTTACCACAGTCTTTGACATGCCCAACAGCTCTCCCCCAACAACAAGCCTCAAAGCCTTAGAGCTGAAGAGAAGGGCTGCGAGGAAGTCCATCATCAGCTACGGGTTCCATTTCGGAGCTGCTTTAGGGAATCTAGACCAGGCCAAAGCATCCGGGCTTGCAGTCAAGGTGTACTTCGGCCATTCAACAGGAAACATGGGGGTCTCTGACCCAAAATACCTCAGGCAGCTTGCAAACGCAGTTCCGCTCATCCTCTGGCATGCAGAAGATCAGGAAACCATTGACAAGAACACTGAGGCATTAAAGCGCAGGACTGACCACTCCGTCCACTCCCATATACGGTCAGCAGAGGCAGAGATCGTTGCCATAAAAAAAATATTGAACATAATCAAAGGCACGCCGTCCAAGCACTACTTCTGCCATGTCTCGACAGCCAATGCCCTCAAGCTCTTAAAAAAAGCCAATGACCCCACCAAAATCAAAGAATCAGATAGTATGAGTAAAAAAGAAAAAATAAATAACAAAAAAGCAATCAATGAAAACAATTCAAGAAAAGAAACAACAAACATCGCCAATGAAGCCTCAAATACTCCCAACCCATTAAAAAATAAAAGATATTTCATAGAAACAGCTCCCCACCACTTGTTTCTCACAGCCAAGGATTTGGAACTAAAAAAGAACTACGCAAAGATGAACCCTAGCCTGAGGGGCCAGGCAGACGTTGACGGCCTCTGGGAAGGAATAAAGGAGGGAACCATAGACGTAATTGGCACAGACCATGCTCCTCATCTACGATCAGAGAAGGAAAAGCCGTATCATGAAGCGCCTTCAGGAGTTCCCGGCATTGAGAATTATCTGGCATTATTATTAAACGCATATCACAAGAAAAAAATACCATTGAAAAAGATAATAGAGCTCTGCTGCAACAATCCTGCTGCAATCTTTGGATTAAGAAACAAAGGATTTATCAAAGAAGGCTATGACGCTGATTTGGTGATCGTTGACATCGATAGAGAGAGAACAATAGAGAACAGCAAGCAATACACCAAATGCAAATGGAGCCCGTATCATGGAATGACACTGAAGGGCTGGCCTGTCATGACGATATGCAATGGAAACGTCGTGTTTGATGAGGGAGGGGTGCATAAGAACAAGGGAAAGGAAGTCTCATCCATGAATTGATTTATGCAAGCCACAAACCCAATCTTTATATATCGCCATTGCTTGGGCTTTGCCATGTTCACGCTTGCTGCATCCTTCCTGAACGAGCAGATAGAAGATTCCAGGGAGATTAACGAAAAGTACGGAGGGAGGATAGATTCTCTCTTCGGAATTTCGACTGATATTCCGTTCGATGGAGGAAGGGAATTCTTCAATGTTCCCCAGATTTCAACGCAAGACCTTATTGGGTTTGTCCACCGATGCAATGATTCGGGTCTCGGCTTTAACTTCGTTCTCAACACAACACTAGTGGAAAATAAGGATTTTGAGAACAAGGCATTTCTCAATCTCCTGGAAAGCTGCCATTCCAGGAAAAACGGAGTCATCCTGGCGAATGATAGCTTGCATGGATTCATCAAGCAGAATTTTCCAAAATTCACAAGAAGAGCTTCCAGAATCTACAATCCGCTGACTGAAAAATCAATCCTCGGGCTCTGCAGTGAGTTTGATGTTGTCGTTCTTCCAGAACAGCTGAATGATAAAAGAGAATTTATAAGAAGGCTGCCTGTGGGGAAGATAGAGCTGATTGCAAACTCCTTCTGCTTCA
Organism: Candidatus Nanoarchaeia archaeon; assembly: GCA_035290625.1. Taxonomy (NCBI): domain Archaea; kingdom Nanobdellati; phylum Nanobdellota; class Candidatus Nanoarchaeia; species Candidatus Nanoarchaeia archaeon. The sequence continues at coordinate 43,718 of DATDTY010000067.1, read as the reverse complement.
AGGGCTGCGGAAAGATACCGAAGCATTATGACCTTATAAGCGGGATGAATAGGAGAGCGATTGAGGGAGAGGATCCTGGGGAGCTTTGCCTGAGCCATTTGCAAGGCCTGGGCTTATGCGATTCCCACACCATGGAATCGATTGACAATGTCAGGATAGAGCCTGAGCAGATCCAGCAGTATCTTGATTTAGGGATACGGCATTTCAAGATCCTTGACAGGATGAACCCTCCCACGAAGTCGCTTGCCGAGAGATATGTTTCTTATGCTTCCGGAGCGCCTGTGAAGAGCCTGCCGGTGGTGCAGCATCTGTAGAAAGTTTAACATCATTCCTCCTGCGGTATCCCGGTATGATCCCGTAAAGTCTCCGTCAAATTGAGATTTCCCAACCATCTTGAACGCGTTGAGGGTACTGTGGTTATTATGACATTCCATCTTCCAGTAGGGTATTGAGAATAGGTGGCATTGAAAAGTCATGCAGCGCCCTCTTGTGAGCCATCTTAAAATAAGACAGCAGAGCGACAATGGGGTTGCCCCCTTCGGGGAATGTCGCTATTCTTCCTGACTTGCGCATGGCGAACCTGGCGCTGCCGAGCGAAGCGAGCAACTTTTCAATGCCACCTGAGAATAGAAACGTTTATATATACCTGTCAACATCTAGTTAATAGTTATTAACAAAATGGAAATAGAGAAAAACATCTCCAAATCCGTGCTAAGAGCTTTACTTAAAGACCCCTCAATGCATCACACCATCACGTCTCTTGCCAGAGAATTGAAGATGAGCCGTGTTGGCATGTGGAAGGTTCTCAAGAAGCTTGAGAGGAAAAGATACATCAATCTCAACCCCATCGGAAGCGGAAAGACAAGCACCTATACGATAAGCCTCAATTGGGAGAGCACATTAATGGAAAAAGCTCTTGCCTTGTATCTGGCGGAGGAAGCCATGGAACAGAGGAGATGGCAGGCAGATTTTGCAGAACTTGGATCCAAGACTGATTTTCTCATCCTTTACGGAAGCATTCTCCATTCTCCTAAGCAGGCACATGATATAGATATCATTGGAGTTGCAAGAAAAGACAAATTCACCCCGATACAGAAGGCATTGGATACGATCCAGAGGACAGCAGACAGGAAGATCCATGCAGTACACTTCACCGAGAAAGAATTCAGGAAAGAGCTTCAGAAGCCCAATGAAGCCTTTATTGCCGCAGTGAAAAAAGGAGTTGTCCTGTTTGGACAGGAGAGTTTTATCAGGATTATGAGGAAGATACATGGATAAGACAAGAGACTGCTTTGTAAATGCCAAAAAGGCTGAAGAGAAAGGAAAGAAGCACAAAGGGCTGCTGATCGTCAGGAGAAATGATAAGAAAGCGGAAGAATACATCAGCAAGGCAAAAACAAATCTTGCCACGTGCGATTTATTCAAGGCCAGACGACTGGATTACAAGATTCCTGAAGAATGGTTTTACACTTTGTACTATTGCGCTTTGGCGATCCTTGCGAAATTCGGAGTAGAGAGCAGGAGCCAGAGATGCACTGCATTGTTCCTGAAATACATTAAGGAGAAAGGCCTCATAGACTATGATGGAGACTTCATTGACCGGATTACTGTGCATAGCGAAAAGGAACAACGAAGCATCGTAGATGAAAGGGAGGATGCGCGATATGGTTCTTCGGTGCAAAGCCAGGAGATCATAGAGAAGTATTCGATGATGATGGATATCTGCAAAAGATGCATCTCCCAGACCGAGGATATCGTGTATTCTGAACAGGAGTTTGAAGTTCCAAGAGAGCTTATGAAGTGAGCCCACCAAACCTTTATTAATCAAGCCAGCATTTCCTGTTTCTATGCTCCAAACCAAGCTCTGCAACATAACCCTTTCTAACCCGACAATATTAGCTTCTGGAATTCTCGGAATGGGCGCTCCTATCCTCAAAAGAGTGGTGAAGGAAGGAGGGGCAGGAGCTGTAACCATGAAGTCCATCGGCATGGTTGAGAGAAAAGGCCACCAGAATCCCAAGATATTGGTCTGGGAGCATGGGATGATCAATTGCGTAGGATTGCCTGGGCCAGGATATAAGAACATGGAGGAGGAATGGCAGGAGCTCAGGAAAAGGGATTTCCCATTGATCGCATCAATATATGCACCAACTATTGAAAAGTTCTCAGAAATTTCTTCCTTTATTGCTGAAAAAAAGCCAGAGATGATCGAAGTCAACATGTCCTGCCCGAACACTTCAAAGAATGATGTCCTGTTCTGCACTGATCCTTCTATGACGGGAAAAGTGGTTGAAACTGTGAAAAACGCAGTTGGAAAGATTCCGGTGTCAGCCAAGCTTTCTCCTACAGAGAATATTGCATCTGTTGCCAAGGCAGCGGAAGAGGCAGGAGCTGACGCTATTACTGCTATTAACTCAGCAGGGCCCGGCATGCTTATAGATATTGATGCTAAGAAGCCGGTCCTTTCCTTCAAGACAGGAGGATTAAGCGGCCCTGCAATAAAGCCGATTGCAGTAAGGTGCGTTTACCAAGTCTATGAAACAGTTGATATTCCTGTTATCGGAACCGGAGGGATAACCTACGGCAAAGATGCTATTGAGATGCTCATGGCAGGAGCTACTGCTTTGGGGATTGGCACTGCAGTGCATTATAGAGGGATGGATGTTTTTAAGAAAGTCTGCTCTGAGATGGAAGCATGGATGAAAGAAAGAGGCTATTCAGGCATAAAACAATTGATTGGAGAAGGGCATAAGCAATCACAGTAAAAATCACATTACTGCAGATGGATTACCTATGAGCACTTGGCCTAGGTAATTATTCCATAAAGCTTGTGCAAACAAAAAGGATTCATTACCTCCCCTCCTTAAAACTTTATTAATATTCTTTAACATCTGTTTCTTACTGTTTTCATGCGCGTGAAGAGCTGAATTCCCTTTTAACAGAGAGATAGCAACCAAATTTGACGGCTCTAGAAATAAAGGAGCAACGCTATCCTTCCGGGGAGTTGAAATCCAATTCGAATCCACATAGAACATGAACGGAAGCGTATATCCGATAAAACATCCCTTCTTGGAATCTTTCATACAGATCCTTCCCAAGATACTCCCAGCACTACAGGATCGTGCATAGGTAATTCTTTCTTTAAGTAAGGATGAGTTCGCTTTGTCCGCAAGAACCCCATTCTGTCCCTCTATAGATACTTCAGACCCATGCCCATTAAAGACTATCAGGGAATAGTTAAGCTTCCTGAGAACAGATTCAAATTCCTCCCTATTTGCATTCTTGTCTTTTAATTCCTTGACAGGCACCCCCTTAATCCGAGCTTGATTTATGATTTCTATTGAATATTGTGAAATGTATTCAGTTACGTAATCGTTACGAGGCAGGGTTATAATCATTCCTTTATCCATTTTCCACAGAAACCATCTTTCTGGCAAATTCCCCGCTTGCAACAGCCTTCAAGAAGGACATATGTACCCTGACAATCTGCTGGCCTATCTCATCCCCTTTCTTGACATGCTCTATCATCTCCTCTTTGCTGAGATTCCCGTAAGAGCCTATAGAAAGCTTGAGGTGAGAGGGCATATGTGACTCTATCTTGGTTATAACCAGTTCTTTCATGCTTTCAGATATTTTAGCGCTCATAGGATATCCAATTCCTCCAGTCTTTTTAATAGTTTCTTTCCCAGACTGGTGTTGTCCTTGATCTCCAAAAAGGCAGTGTTCCAAGTGTAAGGCTTCTTGTCCAAAGTAACTATAATATCATCCCTCAATGTTTCAGGCACATTTCCGAAAATACCTATAAATCTGCCCCTCTTGTCCTTGATACGAGTGCCCACCATACAGTATCTAATCCCATTTACATTTAAAAGCCTTTGCAATCATCGGTTAAGTCAACACACGCGTGTTGACTTAACCCGGTTGCCTCAAGATTTCAGAATACCTTCTTATAATTCCAGCTTATAATCATTAAAATGCCTGATGCAGAAGCGGACAAGCTTAGGTGTCTACATTTTCCTTGTTTTGTGGCCACCCAGCTTTTTTCTTAAGTTTGCATACTCCTTCAAATAAAGATCTATAGTAGGCCTTAGATCGTGATTCTTTTCATATGACTGCAATGATGAGTAGTATTCCATCCTATTTTTTAAGTCTATATTAATTGGAGGCAGGCTGTGCTTAATCAGGATATTATTCAGCAAGATTCTGCCAACCCTGCCGTTTCCATCCCTGAACGGATGAATATTCTCGAATTGGTTATGGATCACTGCGCCAAGAACCAAGGCAGGATATGCTGTCTTGTTCTTGTCATACCATGAAACCAGCTCATTCAATAAATGGCTGATCCGGGGTTGGGGGGCTCCTTCATGGACAACATTCCCGCTGCTGTCCATAACAACAACTTCTTCGCCTTTTTTCCTTAATTTCCCGGCAAATGGCTTTGAATTCTTGAAGACAATCTTGTGTATTTTTTTGCTAAGTTCTATGGATAGATGCTCCTTGGTCCCTCTGATAAACCGTAATGCCTCATCCACTCCGTAGGCTTCTGCAATATCCCCTTTTGACTTGTCGGGCCATTTATCCTTTTCCAGGAGATCCTGCACCTCTCTTTGGTTTAATTTGCTTCCTTCTATGGCATTGGTGTTATAGGTGAATATCTCTGAGAATTCTTTCCATTGGCCTTCAGACAAATGCCTTAGCTTTATCGGTATCTTGAATTCAAGTTTTCTTATTGCAGTGATTTCTTCGTCTGAAAGCTGCACCCGGAGCGGGTCTTTTATGATTTTGTAGCGGTGTATCTCCTCCAAAATAAGCTTTTCAGCGATTGTTCTTCTTTCTTCCAATAATTGTATTTTTAAGTTCTGCCCGATGTATTTCCTGAATTTGTGGACTTTTTTGCCTTCTCTGTAGGAATGTGAAAGAAAATACTTAATCTTCTTTCCAACCTTTCGCTTTTCAATATGCATACCTCTAATAGAGGTGACTACATATTTAAATGTTGCTATTTTAGGTGACTACATTTGGTTGTTTTTGTAGTCACCCAAAGGATTCCTCCCGTGCTTGGGTATATAAGAAGCCTATAATTCCGGCCGATAATCATTGAAATGCCTGATGCAGAAGCGGACAAGCTTGTTGAATAATCTTACTTCTTTATATTTCTGCTTCAATTCTCCTGGAGTAGGTTGGAAGACATACACATCAAGCTCGTTGCCATCTTCATCATTTATTTGCCAATTCTCGCCCTCTCTTAGTTCCATAACATATCCATCAGAGTCGCGAAATTGACATAGTACTCTTTTCCTCTATGCTCGATGATGAACGTTTTTTCAAGGATGGTTTGGGTGATTTTCATGTTGATCACCTTTTTTCGGATCCTAACACTACGCCAAGGTATCAGTATGTTTTATTGTTTTGCCGCATTTAACGCACCTTATTTCATATCTTGTATCCTCTAGAGTCTCTCCGCCTTCATATTCCCATTTATTTCCTAACTCGATTATTGCGCCATTATCTCCTATCTTTGGATTCAGCCACCTAACCTGGCCTCTTTCTGTTGTAAGAATCTCTACTTTGGTTTTTGAATTGCAGTACGGGCATTTCATTAAACAAGCTGATCCAGAGGATCTATTTAAGAATGATCATAGGCTGGGGAGCGATCTTGGATAAGATTTATTAACCATCAACATAATGGAATGAGAATGGAACTCAGTATTTACCAAGAGGAAGTATTTGACAGATACAAAAGCAATTCCCAAAGAATACGGGTTCTCACTGAGAATTGGATGGGCAATAATATGTTCTGCCCAGCATGTTCTCATTTAGAGATAAATAAATTTCCAAATAACCAGCCTGTGGCAGATTTCTTCTGCCCTCAATGCAACCAGCAATTCCAGTTGAAGAGTCAAAAGAGTAAGTTTGGAAAAAGGATTCTTGATGGTGCTTATACTTTAATGATAGACTCTATCAAGCACGATATCAGGCCAAATTTCTTCCTTCTGAAGTATAATACTGATTATTACATTGAAAACCTATTCTTATTGCCTTACTTCTTTTTCACCGAGACCATTATTGAGAAAAGGAAGCCACTCTCGCAGAGGGCCAGAAGAGCTGGATGGATTGGCTGTAATGTACTGCTAAATAAAATTCCGCCAGAAGGAATAATAAAGATAATCCATGAGAAAGAAATATACGATAAGACGACTGTGCATAATCAGTGGAAGAAGGTCAGCTTCATCAAAGACACTACTCTGCCTGAAAGGGGCTGGACTCTTGATGTCCTGCGGGTAATCCATGCACTGGAGAAAAAGGAGTTTTCGCTTAAAGAGGTCTATGAATATGAAGAAGAGCTTGCAAAAGATCACCCCGAAAATCAGCATGTCAAAGCAAAAATAAGGCAGCAATTGCAGTTTCTGAGAGATAAAGGAATAGTAAGTTTTAGAGAAAGGGGGAAGTATATAGCGTTGAGATGATTTTGTGTTAGGGTCTTTTTAGCTTAATGGATATGCTGCGCATACCAATGCTTAACAGGAATTCCATCGGTATAGACAAGGAGAAGAGATATCATGCGATTATTAATAAGAGGTTAGGGCAGGAGAGGTTGTAAAGAATTCTTTTGCTCTTGGGTGACCACATTTTAGCATTTTTGCAGTCATCCAAAAGATGCCTCCCAAGCAGGCTAAGAAAATCTGAAGAACTCACAAACTATGAGTCAAACCAATTAAACCATTAGGTCTATCCATTTATACCAAAAGGTTTAAATACTTAAACCAGTCCTAATCTCATCATGCAGCTGGAAGACCTATTCGGCAACAAGAAGATACTCCTCATTCTAAAATACCTTGTAGACCATGAAGACGTCCTCCAGAGAGAGCTGGTACAAAAAACAAAGATATCAAAAGCCACAGTCATAAAATGGCTGTACTATCTTGAAAAAAACGGATTCATAACAAGAAAGACAATAGGCTCTAGCCGCATGGTGAACATCAACAATGATAACGGGGTGATTACCGAACTCAAGAAGATAAATATCCTGATGGGATTAAGCGATATAAAGAAGCCAGAGAATTCAGAGGTATACCTGTATGGAAGCTGCGCAAGAGGAGACTACAGTACAGACAGTGATATGGATCTCTTGATCATAGGAAAGGCCAGAAGAACAGAGATCATACGCGATATGGAATCCCTGGAGAGAAAGATGGGAAGAAAGATAAGTTTTAACATATTCACAGACCTGGAATGGTCAAAGATGGCCAAGCAGGACAAGGCATTCTATGAGAGGGTTGAGAAGGACAAGGTGAGGCTTGTATGATAAGCCTGAAGCAATGCATTGAAAAGAGATTCCTGATAAAAACGAGCCCAGATAAGGAGCTCAGCGAAAAGGAATTAAATGAGTCAGCCTATGACCTTGGGAAAGCTGAAAAAGCGCTCAGTGATGAGGATTACAAATGGAGTATTGTGAAATGCTATTATTCCATGTTTCATGCCGCCAAAGCCGTCCTTTACGATCAGGGCTATATTGAGAAAAAACACATTGCAGTCATTGCTGTATTGGAGCACTTAAACAAAAATGGAAAGATTGAGAGCAGGCATATCAACGATTTTAAGGCTGCGATGAGTGCAAGAGAAGATGCTGATTACCATTATTCCTATTCTAGAGAGACTGCAGAGTTTGACCTTGGGATATGCAGGGAATTTCACGAGATGGCCAGGAAATTTTTAAAGAAATAAGCCATCCCAACACCACCGCAACCATTATAAAACCAGGAATACCCATCTAATAGTAAATCTCATTAATTTATGAACATATTGTGAGATTTAGTAACTAGCAAATCGCAGGATAAATGTTCCAAAATTTGTGCGATTTGCTATAAAGAGAGGGTTCAGGCAAGAATGGACAAAGCCTTAGTCGTCTTCCAAGACAAGCGGATAAGAAGAATCTGGCATGAAAATCAGTGGTATTTCTCTGTGGTGGATGTAGTTCAGGCACTCACTGACAGCCCAAGCCCCAGGCAATACTGGGGGGTTTTGAAAGGAAGAGAAAGTCAGTTGTTAACATATTGTTTACAACTGAAATTACCCTCAGCTGATGGTAAATCCTACGCTACAGACTGCGCAAATACAAAGAACATGTTCCGTATAATCCAGTCCATCCCATCCCCAAAGGCCGAGCCCTTTAAGCAATGGCTTGCGCAAGTCGGTTATGAGCGTGTGGAGGAAATACAAGATCCAGAACTTACACAAAAGCGTATGAAGGAGTTGTACAAGCAAAAAGGCTATTCTGATGACTGGATAGAAAAGAGGGTCAGGGGCATTGCAGTAAGGCAGGAATTAACTGACGAATGGTCTAAACGAGGAGTAAAAGAAGACAAAGAATATGCAATTCTTACAAACGAAATCAGCAAGGCAACGTTTGGCAAGACGGTTGATGAATACAAAAAGCTTAAATCTCTTAAAAAAGAGAATCTAAGGGACCATATGACTGATCTCGAGATTATCTTCACAATGTTGGGAGAAGCATCAACAACAAAGATCGCACGAAGCAGAAATGCATTAGGATTCTCTGAGAATAAAAGTGCTGCCAGGAAAGGAGGTAAGATAGCTGGAGATGCACGAAAGAATCTTGAGCTTGAATCCGGAGATAAGGTTATTACGGATGAGAATTATCTGCAACAGCCTGAATCGCAGAAAAGGAGAAGCCTGAAATGGAAATCCCAAAAGTCCTAAAAATCACGAAAGTAAAGAAGGAATCCAAAACCGTCTCAACCCTCTTCCTGAACCATAAGATTGATTACCAGCCAGGCCAATTTATAATGCTCTGGCTTCCTGGCATTGATGAGAAGCCGTTCGCGTTATCCTACCACTCCAAAGACCAGATAGGAATAACCGTAGAAGCAAAGGGAGAATGCACAAAGAAACTAATAACCCTAAAGCCAGGAGACAAGCTCGGCATCAGAGGCCCCTATGGAAAACCGTTCTCGATAAAGAAGGGAAAATCAATAGTCGTAGCAGGCGGCCTGGGCATGGCCTCAGTGGCAACCTTGATAGAAGAATTAAACAATCCAATCATCATCAATGGAGCAAGAACCAGGGAATTATTATTATACAAAGACCGCTTTAAAAACGCAAGATTCTGCACTGATGACGGCAGCTTTGGATTTAAAGGCTTTACAACAGCGGTATTGGAAAACGAATTAAAAAACAAAAAAATAGACTTCATCTACGCCTGCGGACCTGAGGTCATGATGAAAAAAGTGATGGAACTAGGGTTAAAACACAGCATTCAGGGAGAACTCTCCTTAGAGCGCTTCATGGCCTGCGGTTACGGAATCTGCGCCCAGTGCATGGTAGATGACAGGTTAGTATGCAAGGACGGGCCTGTGTTCAGCTTCAAGGAAGCAAAAAACATGAAAGAGTTCGGCGCTTTCGCATATACTCCTTCAGGAAGAAAAGCGACGCTGAAGGAATATTACAGCCACTAAAAACTATTTTCTATCTCTATTAAACTTTGTCCTTCTTACTATAATCCATCCAGCATCTTCACCAAGATAATAAAAAATCCCCATAGTCTTTGCTGTAAACTTAAAGTTTGGATGATATTTCTTCAGATATTGCTTTGCTTTCCTAAACTTTTCCTCAGTCACGTCGCCAGTAGCAATACTAGAATGAAATTTTACATGTTTACCTTCCAATTCGTGCGGATTGATACTAAACTTACTTTGTAAATCTCTTAAGATTCTAAAATGCAACTCTTTAAGCTGCTTGTTTCTCTTTACATCAAGAAAAATAACTTTATTCCCGAAGTAATTAAACCCTTCTAATTCGATTTCAAATGGAGATATCTCTTTTGCCAAGCTCTTCAGATATTTTACAAATGGGCCTAATTTGTCTGTTTCAAATGGTGCCTTAATGGTTATGTGTGGACTTTGCTTCAAGCCCCAGCATAAACCGAATTTTTCACATAGTTTTAATTCTAATTTACGAGAGTAGTTGTAACATTCATCCTCTAAAAGTATTGCAAATCCGATATCCATTTTTACAATTATGTTTAATCTTATTTAATAAGTTTACTATTTTTTCTGTAAAAATATCGCTCCAAAAGTATAGGGACGGTTGCCAAATTTAGGGTTCATTAAATATGTTTTCCCGTTATCAAAAAATTCTTTGTTTCCTACTAACTCAAAACGCCCTGTTGAAAGAAATGCCCTCCCAATATCTTCTGTTGTTGAGGGTCTATTCTCAGAACTTGTATCCGGCCCAATTGGATAGACATCAGGAGCAGGATTTTTGTAATCAAAAGTTATTGATAACATCCCCTTTGGTTTCAAGCATCTTGCAATCTCCTCTAATGCAAGTTGCTTTACTCTAGACTCTAAATGTTCAAACACACAAATCGAATAAGCGTGATTAAAAAATTCGTCAGGGAAATCCAGTGTCCTCATATCCATATGGTATGAGGACATATTCCAACCCATCTCTTGGCTTAACTTATTGCCGTTCGCAACAATTTCCTCATTAAAATCTATCGAATGCATCTCGGCTCCTCGAGAAGCAAGATAACAACTAAATAAAGAAGAAGTTCCTCCTGCATCTAAAACAACATGGTCTTTTTTTAGTTTAGGGCCGTTTGCCAGGACGGTACATGTTTCCCAATATAAGTACCATGGAAATCTTCCATCATCAACAACTCCTGTGAGCGGCTCATAATCTGAACCTCTATTGTCTATCCCAACACCCTGCAGACTTTCAGCTTCTCTGTCGTCTGTCATAAAACCATACCAGTTTGTGATATTCAATCCCCTAGAGTAAATGTCACGAATCAAGTCATCAATCCGGTTTATTGCGGGCATAGATTCATCAGTAAACAAATCTCCCCGGTCCATGGTTTTGTTTATGATTTCCATCTTGATTACAATATCAGCGTAGAAGAACCAAATACCCCCATATACGGTTCTCTTAATCGCGGTCCATGGCAGTCAGATCCATAAGTGACCATAAGTCCAAATGTTTCTGCCATTAATTTAAAATACTTGTTGATCTGTTCTTGTATATGACCATGAAGAGTATCATTTCCAGCATAATAATACAACTCAATCCCATCCAATCCTTTTTCAGCTAATTTTTGTGCTACGGCAAATGGACTTTTCTTTCTCTCAGGTAAGCACCATCCATTTTCGTCGAGTTCCCATTCTTTAATTAGCCCGCTTTCTTGATAATAAAGTGCCCGCCCGGGATGACTCCATACAGCTAAACCTTCGGCATTTTTAATTTCTCTCATCGCTTCTTCCCAGGATGGCCTCCTGGTTGTTCTTTGGAATAAAAATGGATATTCTCTCATTATTTCTTTCATAACACTTCTGTCCCCACCCAATGTTCTTTTCTCTAAATTCAAGTGAGGAGCGAAACGACCAAAGGCATAAAATGCAATTTCCCAATCAGAAATGTATGGCACTTCACATTTATAATCATTCCATTCACATTTCCAGGTAATGAGATCGTCGACGCTTATTACTCTTGGACTCTTAAGAGAGTACCTTTTCTCCCTATCATCTCTTTCAAACTCCTCTGAAGAGATATACTGATTAAGCTTATCTATGATCCTATCAAGTGCATCATGCCTATAGACAGACAGTTTACTCTCAAGTGGCTGAATTAAATCTAGATTCATTTTTAGGCCTAATATATCTAAACTATCTAAGGTTACATCTGAGTCTTGATAGGAAGAATTAACTTCGATACCACTATGCACAATTACTCCAACCCTTTTTCCAGTTTCTTGGGCTTCAGGAACACCAAAAGTAGTGTCATGGTCAGTAAGAGCAATTGCTTGGAGACCTCTTTGTTTTGCTTCTTCAACTACTTGTGATGGTCTCCAATTACCATCAGAAGCTTTTGAATGTACCTGATCATCTTCTATTATTCTCATTTTCTGGATTTTGGTGGCTGAGCTTCTTCCCTCCCAGTTGGTATTTCATGCCATAATTTATCAGAGTATTTGTCAGTTAACTCATCACAAAATCTAAAAACATCCTGTCCTCTTGCACGGTTATTCTTTGATCTCCACTGAAGAATATCTGTTTCTACAGCTCTTTTTAATGAGCCAAAATACGTTTCATTCAATCCTATAAGTTCTGGTCTATTAACGCATGGAAATAACAAGTAATATTGAGTCACATATCTTTGTACAGGGGTAAAGTCAATAGAACTCGCTAAATTATCAACAAAACTGTACTGGCTGTCACTTCTTTCTCGCAGATCCTGCCTAAGATCACTTAGTTGATCGTATTCCTGGACTCTGAAGAATTTCTCGGGGGCTCCTAATAACCTTCTTTCACTATTAATCATTTCAATATCAGGAATAAATTTAAGATTAGCTCCTGCGCCCATCAGTTTGATGTATAGTCTCCATGTTGGCCCATCAACCTCTTTACCATCATCAGTAAACTCTCTCTCATAACCATTAACAGAATTATAATGATCTAATCTAATGGCATAAAAACCACCGCTTGGCGGTCTTACAAAATCAGAGTATATCTGTCTAGTAAACTTAACATCTCTTTTATGCACCTCATAATAGGTTATGGTCTCCATTGGAAAGAATAAAGTTCCTACCTCCAAGACGTATTTTTCAACAAGTCTGGGTACTTTTTCCCAAAAACTGTGTGGAAACGAGCCGTTGTATGATAAAATTCCAGTGCCTCTATCTTTAAATCCTGTCATCATTGAACTAATCCATTCGCCAGGGACAGAAACATCAGCGTCACAAAAAGCTAGAAATCTAGTGTTGGCATAAAATTTATTTGCTTGCAATTCTCGAACACCAGCTCTTCTTGCAGTGATTATGTTTTGAACTGGTTCATACGTCATTCCAATGTGCAATTCGCTCTGCTCACTAAATCTCCTGACTAATTTTGCCGTATCATCACTGCTTCCATTATCAACTACAAGTACATTATACTTATCTTTGTCTAACACATTCCCTTTTTCATCAACTTGATTCTCTAGCTTACTTAAAACAGCTTCAATATTTTGTTCTTCATTAAGCGCCGAGATGATTATTGTTAATGACATTTTTATGATGCCCCAAAAATCTCCACAACGTCTTGTTTTTTGATTGGTAGAAAGCAAAACATCTTCCTCTCTTCGTACCTTAACTCATCGATTTTGTAACCATGTTCATCAACTTTTACAAACCTATTATTATTAGAATCGCCAATCAAGTATTTATTATCTTCTAGTGGGGTAGCATCCTGAACCCAATCAAAATCACCATCTATAGTTCTTGTGACATTAAATCCTCCGTCAAGCAACAGCACCTTATTTGCTCTTGAATTTGAAATAATATACCCCCCTTCTCTTGGCTTAATATGATGGGGACAGATCATTCCCTCTAGAACAACATCATGCTTCCTTGTATCTGGATCAATCTCAACCAGAGAACCTTGGTGGAATAAGCAAGCATAAATCCTGCCGTTGTGAAAAATAGCCGTATTTAGATGGGTGGTGTGATCTGGTGTTATTGAATAAACCTCTTGATAATTTACCCCCCTATCAATTTTTCTTCTTCTTCCATCTGGCGTTCTATTGTATCCATGCTTTGTAGCCAGCCAGTCCCAAATCACTCGCTGAGGACTTTTAGGATCTATTAGGAGAATCCCATCAACACCCGTGGAAGCGATAAGCAATTTCTTATCTGGTCCTTCTTCAATTGTGTGTACATCGCAGAACAAATTATTGTTTAATGTGTCAACAACTTTTCCTCTCTGAACTTTCTTCACATACATATTACTTCCAACATATAGAGCCTTCTCTGAAGGAGGATAGTATAAACCAGATGCGGTTGGCACATTAACTTCTGCCAGAAAACCCAAATCAACTCTGTTCGGATCAAAAAGACAAACAGCCCCACCAAGAAGATCATTCCTAAATTCTTTAGACTGTGCGTCTGTTCTTCCTCTTACTTTGTGTTCAGTATCTCTTTCAACCCATTGTTTTTTCATTCTTTGTAAAGCAACGGGGTTAGTAACGAAAAAACTTGCTAACATAAGTTGATATTCACTTGGCAAATGTAATAAATACTCAATTTTTTCCATTTTATCACTCATTTTCCCAACTTCTGTAGCTTAACTCCTGTAACTTTTTGTCGAGATCTACTCTTTCTTCAGGTGAAAGGTTTTCTCTTAAAATGCCACAAAATTCTTCTCTGTTTCTAATTCTGATCAGCACGTCTTCATTCGTTCTGCTTAAAAATTTATCCAGTTCTGGTAGAAGCTTACGTATCAACCCGGTTTCAATAAGTTCACTAGAAAACTTTTGACGGTCTTTTGCTCGCAATATTGCACTGAAAACAGATGATACTGCTGAGGAATATTGGGGTGAACTAACAGTCTGTTCATCATAACCAACTCTTGAATTTATTGCATCAATTATTGGAGCATGGGAGGTATTGGTCATTTGAAAATTGTATTTTGAACAAAGACGTACAAATCGTGAGAACCACAATAATGGGTTTTCTGATTCAAATGATCTTATTGGCCTAATACACTTTGACGCTAATGCTTCAAGTGCATTATATTGGTCAACATGCTCTTTTTTCGGATATTTCCAGTAAGATGATTCTATATCAAATAGTCCAATTAAACTTAAGTCTTCCATAAAACAAACATCAAAAAAATTAGCATCATTTTTGGCATAAACTAAGATAACCTCTACGGAGCCATTACGTATTTGATACGGCCTTCTTGGTTGAATTACATCAAATCCTTTCGCTGAAAATTGTTTATTTAACGCAGTAATCCATTCTTCACTCTTCCCTTGAGTTGCAAGATCAATATCATGATAGCTTCCATGAATCATTAAATCTAACGGAGTTCCCCCATATAAAATAAATTGGTCAAGTCCAGTCACCTCATGAGAATAATCAAGCAAGCTACTGATTTCTTTTTGGGGTTGGTTCATTTTCCCTTAACTTGTTGATCAAATATTTTCTTCTGCGATACAATTGTTTCAACAGCCTTCCTTGCATATTGCTCATTAAAATGAGGTGATACAGGATACAATTTTACACCAGTTATTTTTGCACCATTTGATAAAGTAATATAACCGGAACTGATAGAATACTCCACACCGCGTCCCGCCCTCATTCTCGTAGATTCGTCCCATGTGAAAAATTCCTTCATATATTTGTTAACTTGTTCGCTGATGTTTTTTGTATCCAAAGATGGGTCGGAGAGTTCAATACATAATCTCGGGTCTCGCATAAGTTCGGGAGGATAAAACCGAAGCATTGTCACAAAACCTAAGGAGGCTTCTTCGTGACAAATGTACATGTCTTTGTGTTCACGCAACGAGTCTCTCATGACTACGGTCTGCTCTATCAAGTTAGCAAGATTTCTTCTGTAACCGTTTAATCCCAAAAGACGAAGAGAGGCTAGTGCTGATAAAGCAGGACCTGCTGATCGAGAAGTTTCTAACGTAAAATCTACTGGGCTTGTGAAACTAAATTCTTCAGCTAGATGATGAATGTCAATTTCTCCCTTCTTTGAGATATATCTCAAATCCCGTTCATCATTAACCATGAAAACGCTGCAATCTACTGGGCAGGCACCGATGCCTTTATGAAAATCAACACCCCATGAATCTGCCATATTAATGTGAGAAATTCGTCCATACTGTTCTCTAATCATGTTTAAAGCTCTTTGATTAATATCTAACGGATTATTTTCAAAGTCATATCCTCTAAAAAATAGCCATGACCATCCGATTACAGAGTCAACATGGACGTGAGGAGTGTAACTTAAAGAATATTCTTGGACAATCCTATCCCTAAGTTCGACAAATCCGTTTATACCATCAACAATGTGATTGTATGTCGTACCCCCATTAACTGCTATGGAAGTTAGTATTCCACCAGAATCAAGCGCCTCTCTTATTTTTCTTTCGGCATCATCCAGATTACTTCTTCTGTCACTTCCTGGCTCAATTATTATTGTGTTATCTTTGCCAATGCCTAGCCAATCAATAGAAACGTCATGAGAAAAGTGGCAGTCTCTTGTGACCATTGCCTTAATTCCTTCAGTATTGCCTTTCCTTGAGGATCCTGGGACGGCTTTCTTTATGCCCAATTTTTTAGCATATAAGTTTGTAGCAGTCCCTCCAAATGTAAAGAAGCCTCTTGCTTTTTTTTCAACACCCGCAAGATCTCTGGCTAATATGCTAGAAACAGCTTCTTCTGCTACAAGAGAGTTTCCTGCTAGGCCATCATTTATCGCATAGATATTCTCCTCTAATGCTAAGACATAAGCCGCTAAAGCAACCGAATTTACGGCAGTTCCGACATTATACTGTAGTTCCGGACTCCGCCATCTTGGAACACGTGAGAACAAATCATTAACAATGCTTTCTAAGACCTCTTCTGCAGGCTCTCCAACCTTTGGGACTGATGAATATTTTTCAACTAAACCTTTGAATTCAGATTTACCAGCAGAACCATTCAACCTTGCCAAATCATCGGAATCTATCTTTTGAGCAACGGCCCTAAGACATCGTACTAAGTATTCAGAAATGTGGTTCTCAGTAAATTGAAGCGGGAAGTATTGCTTAATTCTCTCGTATATTTCATTTTTATTCATTTTGATGCTAGCTTACTTAACTAGTTCTTCCAGTGAGTGGGGTTTTGATAGATGTTTTTCTAGTTCTTCCAATCTCTTATCGTCTATTCTAGCATATAATGGTTCTGGTTTGTTTATTGTGTGGTCAGATGGAATACTTATTTGAGTAGCTTCATCCCAAATTCCTGGAGTTGACAAAGAACCGCGAAGATTTAACTGATCAGTCCATAATCTCTGCATACTTTCAGGCAATATGGGGCTTGAAACAATAGCTAAAGATCTACATAAGCTTAGAGCGAGATAAAGAGATTTCTTTGCCTCTTCTTCCCTGCCTTCTTTTATTAAATTCCATGGCGCGGTTTTGTGGAGATAAACATTCCCTTCTGAAGCATATTGCATAATCCTTCTATAGGCTTCTCTAAACTCCACTCCAAAGAAGAGGTCGCCTATAGATAATGGTTCTGTCTTTATCGCTTCTATCAAATGATTGTCAATACCATTTAGGTCTGATAACGTACTGTAATTTAGTTGTCCTCCGAAATTCTTCCAAATCATATTCAGGGTTCTATTAAAGAGATTGCCTAACTTACCAATAAGTTCATTATTAGTGATAGTTCTAAACTCCCCCCACTTGAAGTCAGATTCTTTTGTTTCTGGGATTACCGTTGTCAAATAAGAACGGAGAACATCTATATCTATATCTGAGTCCAACAGATTATAACAAAATACGCCGACCCCCTTGCTTTTAGAAAATTTTTGTCCTTCAAAATTTAGATAATTAGAACCTACTACATTTAATGGCAAATTAAATCCACCATGCGCTATTAGCATACCAGGCCAAAAAACAGTATGAAATGGTATATTGTCCTTTCCTAAAAAGTGAAATATTTTTGATTCTGGATCTCTCCAATATTCATCGAAAACGTCTTCACCAATCTCTCTCGTGAAAGTCATATAACCTATTGGTGCATCAAACCAAACATAAAACACTTTATTCTCCAACGCTTCCGATGGAACTTTCACACCCCATTCTAAATCTCTAGTTATTGATCGTTCTCTCAATCCTTCTCTAATCCATTTTTTGGCTTCTCCATAAACTTGAGATCTCCAAGTCCCTTTATTTCCTTCTATCCACTTATCTAGACTTTCTGCCAACCGATCTAAACGAATATACAAATGTTCTGATTCCTTCATTATAGGTGTTGCTTCACAACTTTTACAATGTGGATCAACTAATTCGTCTGGAGCCAAAACTGATGCACAGCTCTCACATTGATCGGCATTAGCAGATTCGTAACCACATTTTGGGCATGTTCCAACAACAAACCTATCTGGAAGAAACATATTATCATTTTCACAAAAATACATTCTCATACTTCCTTTACTAACGTATCCGTTTTCATTAATGACATTAAAAAAATCCTGTACGGTTTTGTGATGTGATAAATTTGAGGTTCTAGAATAATTTGTATAATCAATATTTAGTCTTTCATAAACTTTTTTATGAATATTATGAAGTTTATCTACTAATTGTTGAGGATGCAACCCCAGTTCTTTTGCTGCCACAGCAGATGGGGTTCCGTGTTCATCTGAACCACCCACAAAAATAGCATCATAGCCCTTTGCTCTGCAATATCGATAAAATATATCTGCTGGCAGATGAGATCCAACAATATGCCCCATATGAGGAACATTATTAATATACGGAAGCGCAGCTGTAACTAGGATTTTTTGTTTTAACATCTTATTGTATTAGACATATCCGCGTATTTAAAAATGTTTCTACTTGTGAGTGATATTTGGTCCACGAGAACCTAACTAACGGAACTCCCCCGATTGCATTAACAAAAAGAGCCTTCGGTTTGGAAACGAACTCCCACTTGATACCTGTTCTTGATGTATCGCTTCGCTCATCGGAAGAGGTAACCCTGCCGGACCTCGAAACCCTTATAAACCCAGTTCCCAAGTAGTATGGCATGAAGTACATTGTCGCCAACTGGAAGATGCACAAGACCCAGAAGCAGTCTTTGGCATTCGTAAAGCAAATCCTTCCAAGAATAAAAACAAAGCGTACCATCGTCCTCTGCCCTCCGTACACAGACATCTGCCCAATCGCCCCTCTTCTCAAAAAAACCAACATACGTTTAGGAGCCCAAGATGTCTTCTACGAAACAAGAGGAGCGTTTACAGGAGAGATCTCTCCCTTGATGCTGAAAGAACTTAATGTAAAGTACGTGCTCATCGGCCATTCAGAGAGGCGCTCTATCCTCCATGAGAATAACCGCCTCATTAATCAAAAGCTTAGGGCCTGCCTGAAGCACAGCCTCACTCCTATCCTCTGCATCGGTGAGACAGGCCTGCAGAGAAGATTAGGCCAGGCCTCGCATGTCTTGAGGAATCAGCTCCTCACAGCATTAAAAGGAACCCACAAGCTAAAAAACATCATCATCGCCTATGAGCCGTTATGGGCTATAGGCTCACATACGCCAGACACCCCTGAAAACGCAGAAAAGACCAACGAATTCATCCGCTCTGTTCTGGCAAAATCAAGCTCAGCAGCCACAGCAAAAAAGATACCAATCCTCTACGGAGGAAGCGTCACTCCAAGAAACGCCCCTTCCTTTCTCAAAAAAGCAGCAATCGACGGATTATTGGTAGGGCACGAATCCCTGCTTCCAGGCCATTTCGTGAAGATTGCGAACTGTGCTCCCTAAGCAAGATTTGATAAGAAAGATGTGCTCCCTAAAACACTCTACGGTAGCAGGCTCAACCCGAGTTTATAGTCTCTTTTTAGTAGTTACAAATTGAAAGGTTTATATACTAGACAATCCATAGTAAGGGTATGGCAGCTACAAAGGTATACCCAATGGATATGTCATTCGTTGATAGAGAGGGCAGGAAAGTAAATACGAGCCCTACGGCTAAACCAGGCGGAAAAGCGTACGGATTTTTTGATTGTAATGCTTCAAAAGGAGAAATTGAAGGGTATCTGCCTTTCATCAGGGAGGCTACTCAAACTCCGTCTGAATTAGAACTTTCCTTGACAGAAGGGTTAGGCGGACTAGAAGGAGATCCCCTATTAATGCCAGCTTATGAAAGTGCTAAATCCCGGATACGATTTCCTAGCGCAATGAGCACTCAAGATAGATTAAGGACAAAACAAGAAATCGGAGATAGAGAGCTAAGGTATACAATACAGGTTACGGTTCCTGATAAAACTAATGAAAGAGCAGCAGAAGAATTAGATGCAATACTCAATAACATGTACAACTTACATCTCTATCAGGAAAACGATCCGTTTAGAGGAGCGATTGTTTTCGAAGAAAATGGCAAGTATGTGCTGAGAGATTAAATTTCTTAGTCAGCTATTGTATAACCCCATATCCAATCAGCCTGAACCTGTTCCCTATCCTTCTTGAGATCGCCACCCTGCTGCCCTTCTCGGCGCAGACCGGAAGCTTCAGGACAGCCTCAACAATGTCCTTTCCTACCTTTGTGATGGTTCCGACAGTTGCCGCAGAATTCACGTTGAGCATCAATACCTCGTTCATCTTCAGCTCCTCAACGGCAAGGTCCTCCTTTGCACCAACAACACGTTTGAGCAGCTTCGGAGCCAAATGAAGTTCCTCCCAGACCGGAGGGAGTTTCTTCACATGGCCGACAATGCCCCCCACAAGAGAGTCAGACTTCACCAGAAACGGGTCAAGGGAGGTCTGCAGGGCAGCTGATCCTCCGGGCACAACCTCTTTTAAGGAAACTCCTCCGCTCTGAATTTCCACGATCTTTGAGAGAATTGGCTTCCACACCTTCTGGTTCTTCTCCTCAACAAGCCTTCCAGGCCTGATCTCAATCTCATCGCCTATCTTGAGCTTTCCACGAATCACCGTGCCTCCAACAACGCCTCCCTGAAGCTTTGCGATCTCTGTGCCTGGCTTGTTAACGTCAAAACTCCGTGCGACCAAGAAGAGGGGATCTTTGCCTGCCTCTCTCTTTGGAGTCCTGAACCTGCCCTCTATCTCCTCAAGCAGCAGGTCGATGTTCACCCCAAACTGCGCGCTCACAGGGATGATGGGGGCATCAGCGTAGGCAGTATCCTTGAGCAGGCTCCTGATCTCATTGTAGTTCTTGAGGCTGGTTTTTTCATCCACCAGGTCAATCTTATTCTGGATAATGATGATATCTTTGATGCCGAGGATCTCCAAAGCCATTAAATGCTCCCGCGTCTGCGGCTGGGGGCAGTCCTCGTTGGCTGCCACAAGGAGCAATGCTGCATCGATGATTGCAGAGCCTGCAAGCATCGTTGCCATTAAGCTTTCATGCCCGGGAGCGTCAACAAAGCTTATCTTCCTCACTGGCTCGGCCTTCTCGTTGCATTCAGGGCATTCCTCCTTTACAGTATAGGTGCTGCATTTCGGGCATTTCCGTATCTCGATATAGGCATAGCCGAGGCGAATCGTGATGCCCCTCTTAATCTCTTCAGAATGCGTATCAGCCCATTTGCCACTCAGGCGCTGAAGAAGTGTTGTCTTACCATGATCAACATGGCCGAACAAGCCAATGTTAATCTCCGGCTGGCCTTCCTTTTTCTTTGACATTCTAAGAGGCCTTTTCCTCCTTTGCTAGCTTTGCCTGATGCTTTGGCTCAGGGCGCGTATCTTCCTTTGCCTCGGGCTTTGGCGCAGGTTGTTTTGCTTCCTTTGCCTCGGGCTTGGCTTCCTTCACTGCCTTCTTTGCCTCCTTGGCTCCAGCGAAAATGTCTTCCTTGCCCATCTTAAGGACCTTCAGGTTGATCTGCGCCGTCTTTGCATGAACCGTGTTGCCTGCAACCATCTTCCTCTGCCGGATTCCCTTTCCTCTCTTCCTGGCTCCAACGCCGCTTACGACCAGTATCTTCTTCCTTGCTGTTCCCTGAACATCTCTCCTCATGGGAACTCCAGAGTCATCCGAGCCTCCGGTAATCTCAAAAGAATATCCGGCTAATCCGACGCCGTCTCCTTCGAACGTATCTGTTATCTTCTTCCCGATCAAGCTTTCCGCCTCCTGATCCTTAACTTCCTTCTGAACCGTCTTTCCCGTCTTGGGATCGCCAATGGTCATCTTGAATGCTGCCATAGTTCATCCTCCGTTGTTTTCCGAGAAGGGGATGGGGGGAATATTTAAAGGTTATTGAAAAGAGGGCTGGTAAGTCTTCTGGATATAAAGCCATTTCTGAAGAGGTCAATGGAGGGGGTGCTGGTTCTGGGATAAGGAAGGTTTAAATAGGAAAATTGATTGGGGAACTTATAAGATGAAACCTCACTATACTCTATTTTTCATCATAGGGGGGAGTATTTTGTATGGGGCTTTTGCATTCTTCTTATTAAAAGGATTTGTTGATGTGAACAATCTTAACAGTTTAGCATCCTTGATATTAGGCATTGCAAGTGTCTTACTTTTAGTATACTTCCTTATTAGATTGAAGGATTATTTAAGATGAGTCTATCCTCAGAGATATTACAATTCGGAGAAAATGTAGTTACTATAAGCAAAGAGATAGCAGCTCAACGTCTATCTTTGAAGGACTATAGAGACTATTATTCTCAGGTGACTAAGCACTTTTCGGATTATGTGAATATAACCAAAGATTATTTTGCGGATAAGGAGCCGCCTCTTCAGCCCCAAACTGCAATCAGAAAAAGACTTCATAGTTATGAGATAATGGTGTGGCAAACCTATATTTCATTTAAAGAGAAAAATCTGACTTCAAGTTTGCATGAGATTCTTTTATTTTGTAGATATTATTTCATAAAGAATTCAGATTATAGAAAGAAGCTGGATAATATAAAGGAATTGAGAAAGGAATTGGAGAATCCCCATACTGCTTTGGAGATGGAGGATAGATTATTAAGATTTAGAGAAGTTGGAAGACTGTATTCAGAATTGTCTGGGGAGAAAATCATCAAAGATGTAGCCATTTTCTGGGCAATTGTAGCAGTAATCATTGCTGTTCTAGCTTTCATTTTTAATCGGGGATAACTGAATCAATCTCGATAAAGAAAAAATTAGAATAGGTATTTATACTATTTGTAAGTCATAGGCTATATGACGCCAAGAAAACCTATCTTTGGGGTTATTGAGTTGATTAGTGCAAGATTTAAAGCATTAAATCAGGCATTGGAGACGGCAGGTAAGCTTCAAGAGAGACGTTATAATAAAATAAGAAACTCTCTCCACAAATGGATATTACACGGAGAACTCCCAATAACTTATTCCTCTTTTTATGACCATACTCACAATAGATTCAACAATTTCGTAACCGATAAAGAAGATGTTAAACAGCTTCTTAGATTGTTCAGGTCAAATAAGTTCATTAAACCATACTATAAGGTTATCAACAGAGCATTAATTGCTCACATCAACAACAGGAAAGAAGGTTATTATGTCTCAATTCCTTTATTACTTTTATCAATAGATGGCATATTTATCAAGTTTGGAGAGGAGAAGAATATTGTGAAGGGAGGGCGGATTCAAGGAAAAGGTTATGCTAATATGGAAAAGGTTTTAAAAGAACTACACGCTCTTTTCGACAAAAACTTTTGTGAATTTATGTCAAAAGAACAATTCAAAACTCGAGTTTGGAAATACAAAAAGTTATGGGAATTTAGAAATGATGTTATGCACGGCATACAACCGAATTACGCAAATGAACAATGGTCTTTGAGATTAATTTTTGTGCTGTTAATTTTATCCCATACTTTCAAATAGGTTTAATTACGTGTAATGAACGGTTAAGTAAACGTCACTTAGTTAGGTTAGTCTCATCGGATAACCTAAAAGTTTTTATACATTCTGAGTACTCCAGAGTAACAAAGAAAGAACTAAATAGTCCAAAAATGTATGAGTATAGTCCAATGGACAAAAAAGGAGAAGCTATAGTAGTAGGTACGTTCCTGTTACTAGGTATCGTTGCTTTAGGGTTGTATGGAACCTATAAAGCTGTTTCAGAGAGTCGGTATGTTTTAGATGTTTCTTCTAATACAACATACGACTTGTTTAAGTGCTCTATAAACAATGTAGATAATTCCAATTTAGTTTATATAAGTAAAGAACAACTCGATAAATTGGATGGGGAAAACTACAAACATGCAAAATGTTCAGAATGATATACTGAGCAAAGAAGAAAAAATAAATCTTCTCTTATTTATCTGTATTAGTGTAAGTAGTTTTATAGGTGGTTTATTTTTCTTTCTTATTTTATTATTAACTTCAGTGAGTTTGTTTTTGTGGATAGCGTTCTTATATTTTTGTGTTGGTATCGGTTCTTGGAGATATGTAAGAATTTACGTTAATGAAAAAAGAAACTACCCCCTTACAAATATTAATACTACAGTATGAAAGAGAAATATCAAAGGCACATACCATATTTTCAAGTTTTTGGGAAATATTTAATGGTATTGTCATTGGTACAATTGGTATTTGGCTTTCTCTTATCCAAGTTGGGGCATTTAATTTTAACAAACTATATTTCATTCTTACTTTAGCAATAGTCTTAACACTTATAGCATTCATAGCGATAGGCGCGTGGTATCAACGAGATAAATCGAGGATTAGACGTGAAAGATTAGAGCAAGAAATCAGAACGTTGTTACAAAGAACTCACCCTAATCAACCCTAGCCACCGATTAGCACCGCAATCTATAGCAAATGACACAAATTTTTAGACACTATATATGTCATTTGCTATTACGAACTGACGAGTATTTGTATAATCATTTTTGTCAGTGAGTATAACTTCAATCCTGCCAATTCGCAAGGCAAAGCTCCTGTTGTTGTATGATGCTCGATGAAGTTATGTTGATTACAAGGGGCGGCAGCACTGATTTTCACCGCTTATTGAAAAGAGAATCCTATTTGCTCTTCTTGGTTATGAGATCCATCAGCTCGCTGGGGAAAGGGACGATAATGGTGCTGTTCTTCTCAACAGCGATGTCAGACAGCGTCTGGAAGAGCCTCAATTGCAGGGCTGCGGGCTCTTTCCCGATGACTTTCCCTGCTTCAAAAAGCAAAGTTGACGCCTGCTTCTCCCCTGCTGCAAGGATAACACGAGCCCTCCTGTCCCTCTCGGATTCTGCCTGGCGGGCCATAGCCCTCTTCATCGTATCTGGCAGCTCGATGTCCTTGAGCTCGATCTTCGTGACAACAATCCCCCACGGATCTGTGTCCTTATCAACAATGCTCTGGATCTTCTTTGAGATCTCTTCCCTCTTCTGAAGAATCTCGTCCAGCTCAAACTCCCCGATGATGTTCCTCATTGTCGTCTGGGAAAGCTGTGAAACCGCATAGTTGAACTGCTCTACCTCAATCACTGCCTTCTTCGCGTCCCCCACCCTATAATACAGCACGGCATTCACCTTCAGGCTCACATTATCCTTTGAGACAGCTTCCTGGCTTGGCACATCAATGGTCTTTACCCTGATGTCAATCCGCTCCCAGGTCTGGATAATTGGAATAACAATCCTTAATCCAGGCTCCATCATGCCTGTGAATTTCCCTAATGTAAATTTGACGCCCCTCTCATACTGCTTCACCACTTTTAGTCCAGAAAGGACCGCTACAATACCTATGAAAACCAGTGTGTTGATCCCAAAGAGAAGCGCCATGTTACCTCAGCTTCACCGCAGTCCCGTATGCCAGGATTTCAGCAGCTCCCTGCATGACATTTGCAGTTGAAAAGCGGACAGCTACGATTGCATCAGCCCCGAGCTTTTTTGCTTCTTCTTCCATTCTTGCCTGAGCCTCATCCCTTGCCTTGTTCATCATATCAGTATAGCTCTTGATCTCTCCGCCGACCAGTGTCTTCAGGCCTGCCATGATATCCCTGCCAAGCCATCGTGACCTGATGGTGCTGCCGCGGACCATTCCCAAACATTGCTTGATGATCTTTCCTTCAACCGCTTCGGTCGTGACAACAATCATGATTTCCCCCTGCCCTATCAAACCTCCTCTGCTATATATAGCTTTCTCTCGGCCACGCTCAGTAGAAAGTCAATCGGCATCGAGCTCGCTTGTGCTTCCTTCACTGTTTGCTGACACCCCCGGATGGGGCAACTCTCTGCCAGCAGTGCTGATGAAGCTGAAGAAGCTCGAAGAAATGATGCCGGACTTTCTACTGAGCCTCAGTCTCCGCAAAACTATTTAAAGGGCATCTCTCATATCTATAGTAATGAACCCGTTCCAGACAGCGATTGCGATCATTTCGAAGCCGAATGCGTTTCTGCCGAAGCTGAGGAAAGAGAAAGGCATCCAGGACGCGTTCCTCTACTTTCTGCTGTTTGCCGCAATTGCAGTGGTGTTTTCTGCAGGCGTGATTATGCGGCAGGCGATACCTTCACCATTCCCTCTGTTCTTTGGGCTCCTCTTTGGATTTGGGATTTCCATCGCCGGAATCTTCATAAGCACTGGCATCATTCACCTGATGTTCCTCCTGGTCAGGGGAAAGGGGGCGTATGAAAAAACATTCCAGGCAGCAGTCTATGCAAAGACACCTTCGATGCTTCTTGCGCCATTCCAGGGAGTCTATTACGCCATCTTCGGGACAGGCTTGCTTCAGATCCTGGCAAGCCTGATTGTAGGGATTCCTGTCCTGATTTACCAGATCCACATAGCACTGCTCTTCTTTGCTGAGGTGCATAAGGTAACAAAGATGAGGTCGTTTGTGGCGGCATATGTGCTGCCGGTTTTGCTTGCCGTGAGCATTGCATTGGGTATCGGGATTTTTGCTGCATTAATTTTTCTGCGGAGTGGAGGAATGTTGGAATCTTGGCCTTAGAAGGTTGCGGCCCTGTTGTGAAAGCTGCAGATTTTAAGCCTACCTTTTTATACTCCGGCAGGATTCGGGCGGTATGAACTTCCAATCAATCCCTCCTGTTGAGAAGCCGCAGGCCTTTCTTGACACAGCATTCAATACCGCTGCACAGCACACCCAGCAGCTCCGCTCCAAGAAGTTTAAGGACAGGGCAATCAAGGCAAGGCGGCTCGAGATTCTCAGGGTGGAGACTGCGACAAAGCTCCTCTCAAGGCAGCTTCTTCGCGTACTGAGGGATTTCCCCTCCTTTGAGCAGCTTCCTCCTTTCTACAAAGAGCTTAGCAGAGTGACCCTCGATGTCCCGGAAGTGAGGAGGGCATTGGCAGGCCTGAAATGGGCAAATGAGAATGTTCAAAGGCTTTCCCGGGCTTCCCTGAGCAAAATGCGGAAAAGCAGGGACAGCAGGAATCTGAGGATCAGCCGGACAGAGATCTATGGAAGATGCTCTTCCATCATCAAGCAGATAGGAAAACAGCTTAGCCTGCTTGAAGAGACAAGGAAGATCATGAAGGGATTTCCTACCATAAAGACAGAGACCAAGACCATAGCGATTGTGGGATTTCCCAATGTGGGGAAGACAACGCTCATGTTCAACCTGACCGGGTCAAAGCCTGAGATCAGCTCCTATCCGTTCACCACAAAAACAATCAATGTTGCGTATCTCCAGACCCCAAAGGGAAAGATCCAGTTCCTGGACACTCCGGGAACATTGAACCGGTTTGACAAGATGAATTCCATAGAGAAGCAGGCGTATCTTGCGATGAAGCTTGTGGCTGACCTCCTTGTTTGCGTGATTGACTTGACTGAACCGTATCCGCTTGAGAAGCAGCTGAAATTGTACGAATCATTAGAACAGATCGGAAAGCCAGTCATCCTATTCCTTTCAAAAGAGGATATCATTGATAAAAAGACGATTGATGAATTCAAAAAAGATCATGAATCGGTCTCTGGGGTCAGTGAATTGCTAACGCTGGTAAAGGATAGTCTTTCTTCCTCTCCATAGTTGATAGTGACTTAATAGTAGTAAATAGAGAAAACTTTAAAAGCAGCAGATGGATAACGCAGGGTTATGTCAGGAGAGCCAAAGGTAGATAGAGTAAAATTCCAAGAGGATCTAGGAGGATATTTTAGAGACAGCCCCCCAGCTTCATTCCTGGTTTTTGATGGCTCTCTCCAGTTGGAGCAGCCTGAAAAGTACAGGCTGTACACAGATGTTTCTGGAATTGACACGCTTGTAGTTAAAGTGGGCACGAGCATAATAGCGCATGCTGGATACCAAAGAACCGTGTACAACATGAACTGCATCTCAGAAGATCTAACTCAGTTAAAAGAAGAAAGGGGCTTGAATATCCTCCTTGTATCATCTGGGGCTATTGGCTTGGGCAGGAAAGCCAGGCTAAGAAGGGGCGAAAGAATCCCTGAAATGGAAAAGGATACGCCTGAACAAAAAAGAACAGATGCTATAGAGGGCCAAACATTGCTCTATGAACTATGGAGGCACCACTTTTATCCGCAACTCGTGAATGAATCCCTTGTTACACATGACGACATCAGAGACCCGCAAAAAAAATTATTACAAAAATATCAAAGATGGCTTTTGGAAGGCAAAATACCTGTCATAAATGAAGATGACGCCAGAAGTTTGGAAGAAATAGATATTTTACTAAAGGGAAAAAGAGCATTTCGGGACAATGATGGTTTAGCTAGTCTCCATGCCCAATTTCTAAAAAGAGCGGGCTATAAGCCGCTTCTGGTTCTCTTATCAAATACAGATGGGATCTATACAGCAGAATCTTTTAGAAACAGCGAATATAATCCGATACGAGTTGTTAAGATATCCGCAGGGCTAGAAGAACAGGCATTGCCTGTAAGCTCAGCAAGAGGCAGGGGCGGCGTAATTTCAAAAATTGATGCATCAAGAGACGCAGCACTGGGTGGGGTTTATGTAGTAATAGCTAACGGCCAATTTTGCAACCATGATGCCCCCTATCAAGAAAGAAGAAAAGGTTCGCAGAGAAGATATGACGTATTAGATTCAATTCTGGCTGGAAGAGTTGTTGGAACCCGGTTTCTCCCACGTAATTACGCTGCGATGGAAATGCCCAAAAAATAATTCCGGCAATTGCAGAAAACCCAGGCAAACTTCCGGCAATCGCTCCTCCAAGAACTGTCTACCTGAATTCTAAACATTTAGATATTCCTGTAACCCCTTCTGACGGTTCAATTCTTTAAACAATGAAATTCCGTCAGTGTATTTCACTGGTGGAATGAGTGTGCTCAAGAACCACGCTACATCATGCCACCCGTCTCTAGCGACTGAAAGGAGCGGTGACTGGAGGTTCTTGACATCCGCACAGTAACCTTTATAAAACCCCCCCTATTCCATCTCGTAACTGATGATAACAGCGCTGCTGTTTGAGGAATGAATTCTTTCCTCGGAGGTCATAATGGCAGAATCAAAAGAAGTCATGGAAAATGCCTTGCAGGCGATTGAGGTTGCACGGGCGACAGGAAAGATCCGGAAGGGGATCAATGAAGTGACCAAAGCTATCGAGCGGGCTGAGGCGAAGCTGGTTGTCTTTGCAAAGGACGCAAATCCGCCTGAACTGACCATGCATCTCCCGCTGCTCTGCCAGGAGAAGGAGATCCCTGTGGTAAGCGTGGCCAGCAGAGAAGAGCTGGGCGCAGCAGCTGGATTAGATGTTCCGACAGTGGCAGTCGCAATCGTGGCAGAAGGAGAAGCAAAAAAGGCCATCAAGGAGATTAGCGATAGCCTGAAGTGAAACAATGGACAATCTAAAACGGGGCAAAGATACTGGGGAGAAAAAACAGGCGGAAGCTGAGAAGAAGGATAAAAAGGCTCCAGAAAAAGCAGAAAGGCAGGCTCCAGAGAAAAGACAGCCGGATAGAGCTGCTCCGCAAGGGAAGCAGACTGAGAAAAAGCCGGAAGAGGCTCGCCCGTCGTTCAGCAGGTCCTGGCCAGCAAGGGTAGAGGAGATTATCGGAAGGACAGGGATGCGGGGAGAAGTGGTCCAGGTGAGGTGCAAGATTCTTGAAGGCCGGGATGAGCATAAGATTATAAGGAGGAACGTCAAAGGGCCGATTCAGCTGGGGGATATCCTGATGCTCAGAGAGACAGAATTTGAGGCCCGGCAGCTTAGCAAGGGCGGGAGGGGGAACGTCTCATAATGGCAACATGCAGCTTCTGCAAGGAGGACCTCCGGGAAGGGACAGGAAAGATGTATGTTGAGCTGGATGGAACTGTCCTCTACTTCTGCTCCATGAAGTGCGAGAAGAATCGCTTAAAGCTCAAAAGGAATCCGATAAAACTGAAGTGGACTAAAGCCTACAAAAAGGGGAAATGAGAATCAAAAAAATCGGCCACTGCTGCCTTGTTGTGGAAGAGGCCAGCCGCAAGGTTCTTACAGATCCGGGAAGCTATACTGACAGGCAGAATTCAGAAGCGGATGTTGACGCAGTCCTGATTACACATGAGCATCCTGACCATATGCATATAGAATCGCTGAAAAAGGTCTTGAAGACAAATCCTTCGGCAGAGGTGTATACGAACAAAGGAGTTGGAAAACATCTTAAGGAGGCAGGGATTGCCTATTCACTGCTTGAGCACGGCCAGAGTATAACTCTAAATGGTGTTTCGATAGAGGCTTTCGGAGAAAGGCATGCACCTATATATACTACGGTTCCAGATGTTTTGAACACTGGCTATATGATAGGAGGAAGGCTCTTTTATCCCGGAGATGCATTTTACGTCCCTAAGAAAAAAGTTGAGATCCTTGCGTTGCCTGTAGCAGGGCCCTGGATGAGGATTTCAGAGGCGATCGACTATGCCAAAGAAGTGCATCCAAAGGCGTGCTTCCCAGTCCATGACGGCATGCTGAAATTCCCTGGTGCTAGCCATATGCTTCCAAAAAGCTGCCTGGCAGGCATCGATTTTATTCCAATGGAGAGCGGAGCTGTACGGGAGTTCCAGTAACGAAAACCGCACTAATCTCCGACCTAAAGGTCGGGGTTTTTGATCGTGCGGTTTTCGGGACAGGAAAATTGAAAAGCAATTTTCCGTCCCAAAAATCCTGGATTTTTGTGGATTGAAAATTCGGGCTAAAGCCCGAGTCTTAAACCCCGAATTTCCAATAACAAACAAGAAAGAGGGAGAACCATGGTAGAGCGAACATTTGTGGCAATCAAGCCTGATGGAGTGGAGCGAGGCCTTATCGGAGAGATTCTCTCACGGCTTGAGAGGTCTGGCCTCAAGATCATAGCAATGAAGATGGTCTGGCTGGACAAGGAGTTTGCTGCAAAGCATTACGCAGCCCATGTCAAGAAGCCCTTTTATTCCGGCCTGGTCGATTTCATCACTTCAGGGCCTGTCGTTGCAATGGCAGTAGAAGGTGTTCACGCAATCGCTGGCGTGAGGAAGATGATAGGGCCGACTGCGCCCCAGTCAGCTGCGCCTGGAACGATACGGGGGGATTATTCGCATCTCACGCAAGAGTATGCGGATAGGAAGAGGAAAGCAATAAAAAACCTTGTCCATGCATCTGAAAGCAAGAAAGATGCTGATCAGGAGATCAAGCTCTGGTTTACGCCAGGGGAGATCCATACGTATTCTACAGTGAATGAAAAACACGTGTTCTAGACAATGGCAGAAAAGATGGTTGATAAGGTATTGAGGATCATGAAGATCCCAGGCCAGATTCGCAACATTGCGATAGCTGCGCATATCGATCATGGCAAGACGACATTTACAGACAACCTTCTTGCAGGCGCCGGGATGATGTCTAAGGAGGATGCAGGAAAGGCATTGAAGATGGACTTTCATGCTGATGAGCAGGAACGCGGCATCACCATTGACACTGCAGCGGTTTCCATGGTCCATGAGGTCGAGGGCGAGGAGTATCTTGTCAACCTTCTTGATACACCCGGGCACGTGGACTTTGGAGGGGATGTTACACGGGCGATGCGCGCTGTGGATGGAACCATCATCCTTATTGACGCTGTTGAGGGCATCATGCCCCAGACTGAAACGGTTGTGAGGCAGGCATTGAGGGAGCTTGTCAAGCCTGTCCTGTTTATCAACAAGGTGGATCGCCTTATCAACGAGCTCAAGCTTGCGCCGGAGCAGATGCAGGAGCGCTTTGTTAGGATCATCACCGATGTCAACAGATTCATCAAGCAGATTGCTCCCAAGGAGATCGGGGAAAAATGGCAGGTCAGCGTTTCAGACGGATCTGTCTCTTTTGGCTCTGCGTTCCATAACTGGGCGCTCAATATCCCCTATATGCAGAAGAAAGGGATCACATTCAAGAATGTCATTGAAGCATATACGTCCTCCGGGAAGCAGGAAGCGCAAAAAAAGCTTGCAGAGCAGGCTCCGCTCCATGAGGTTGTCCTGAATATGGTGGTGAGGCATCTTCCGAATCCCCTCATAGCCCAGGAGTACCGTGTCCCGAAGATATGGCATGGGGACATAGAAAGCCCGGAAGGCGTTTCGCTGACCAAATGCGACCCCCATGGGCCGCTGTTCTTTGTAATCACCAAGATCGTGATTGATCCGCAGGCAGGAGAGATTGCTGCAGGAAGGCTCTTCTCTGGCACGATGAAGAAGGGGACGGAGGTGTACCTCCACATGATGAAGAGCGGCGCGCGTGTCCAGCAGGTTTTTATCTATAACGGGGCAAAGCGGGAGATTGTGGATCATGTTCCAGCAGGCAACATCATTGGGATATCGGGAGCGAGATCGTATGCAGGGGAGACTGTCGCTGAAAGAGAGACTGAGCCTTTCGAGGCCATCAAGCATATCTTCGACCCCGTGATCACCAAGGCGATTGAGGCAGCAAAGCCCTCAGACCTGCCGAAGCTTGTGGAGGTCCTTAAGCAGGTGAGCAAGGAAGACCCTACCATCAAAGTTGAGATCAACGAGCAGACAGGAGAGCATCTGATCCACGGCATGGGAGAGCTCCATCTTGAGGTCATTGAAAACAGGATAAAGACCGAGAAGGGCGTTGATGTGAAGACCTCTCCTCCGATTGTGGTTTACAGGGAAACTGTCACAAAGAGCGGCCCTGAGGTTGAGGGAAAATCTCCGAACAAGCACAATAAGCTCTATTTTGTTGTTGAGCCTTTGGAGGATAGCCTGTATGCGAAGATCAAGGACGGCACGATCCCTGAGATGAGGATCAAGAAGAGAGACCTGAAGCTCAGGGAGCACTTTATCGAGGCCGGATATGATGCGAAGACTGCGGATAAAGTGAGGGATGTGTTCAAGGGGAATATCCTCATTGATGGAACAAGAGGTATAGTCCATATCGGCGAGATCATAGAGATGGTCCAGGATATGTTTGAGGATGTGATGAACCTGGGGCCTATCTGCAAGGAGCCTGCTGCGAAAGTCAAAGTGACGCTTATGGATGCAAAGCTGCATGAGGATGCTATTCACCGCGGTCCTGCCCAGATGTATCCTGCAATCAGGGACGGAATCAGGGGGTCATTTATGCTTGCAGGCCCTCAGATGCTGGAGCCGATGCAGATCCTTCACATTGAAGCGCCTGAGGAGTTTATGGGAGAGATTTCCAAGATTATCGGCAACAAGAGAGGCCAGCTTCTTGATATGGCGCCGGAGAGGGGGCTGGTCATTGTAAAGGCGAAGCTCCCTGTGGCTGAGATGTTCGGCTGGAGCTCGGATTTAAGATCTGCAACAGGAGGCAGGGGCAACTCCTCCTTAATCGACCAGATGTTTGAGAGGATTCCTCATGAGCTGCAGCAGAAGGTCGTATCGCAGATCAAGGAGCGCAAAGGGCTCACTGAGGCGATGGTTGGGGCGTGATTGGCGGGTAATTTCAAACCGTTACAAATTGTAACGAGTTGAGGTTCCCTGTGTTTAAGCACCCTCCAGTAGGTGGTAGGATTATCGCTTTCACTTAATACAGCAACAATATCTACTACAGAATAAAACCACTCATTATCAACCCGAAGTCTACGAATTTTCCTGTCCTGAAAAACTACTAGCCCTTTTTGAGCCTCTCCCACCATCTCAAACATTAAAAACCACTTCTAGTTTAAATACTTTCATGCAAGGTATTAGCCCACGATTCTCCTGCATTCTTGTCTGCTTTGCAGTAATCTAAGTGCTGCTCATTTTTCTGGTTGCGAAATAACCAAAAACCGCACGATTAACCCATCTGAACAGATATATTTGAAAGGGAAACCTTTATAAAGTGGCTAGGAACTCCAGAATCTACCACTCGGAGGCGTACGATGGCAAAAGAAAAACCGCATATTAACCTGGTATTTATTGGTCATGTAGACCATGGAAAGTCTACAACAGTAGGAAGGCTGCTTTATGATTCCGGAAATATTCCTGAACAGGAGATGAGAAAGCTCAAGGAGAAGGCAGAAGAGCTTGGAAAGGGAGGCTTTGAATTTGCCTTTGTCATGGACAATCTCAAGGAAGAGCGTGAGAGGGGAGTTACGATTGATCTTTCTCACAAGCGATTCAAATCAGAAAAATTTGATTTCACCATCATTGACGCGCCCGGCCACAAGGATTTTATCAAGAACATGATTACAGGAGCATCCCAGGCAGATGCAGCAGTGATTGTTGTTGCTGCCACTGATGGGGTTATGGCCCAGACAAAAGAGCATGTCTGGCTTTCCAGAACACTTGGAGTCCAGCAGCTTATCGTAGTTGTCAACAAGATGGATGCCAAGAACTTCGACCAGAAGGCATTCGAGGCAGTCAAGGAAGATGTGTCCAAGCTGCTCAAGACCGTTGGCTACAATCCTGCAAATGTCCCTTTTGTGCCGACAGCCTCTCTGTTAGGAGAGAATGTTGTGAAGAAATCAGCCAAGATGGGATGGTATACCGGCGAACCTCTTATCAAGGTCATGGATCAGTTCAAGCTGCCTGAAAAACCGACCCAATTGCCGCTCAGGCTTCCGATCCAGGATGTGTACAATATCACCGGCATTGGCGTTGTTCCTGTAGGAAGGGTTGAGACAGGGATCATGAAGGTCGGAGACAAGGTCATCGTTGTTCCCGCAAGAGAAGGGAAGGGGATCACTGGAGAAGTCAAGAGCATTGAGATGCACCATGAGCAGCTCCAGATGGCTGAGCCTGGAGACAATATCGGCTTCAACGTGCGGGGCATTGGGAAGAAGGATATTGCACGAGGAGACGTCCTTGGCCATACTGACAATGTTCCGACTGTTGCCACAGAATTTACTGCCCAGGTTGTAATCCTGAACCATCCGACAGTCGTCACTGTTGGCTATTCTCCTGTATTCCACATCCATACCGCACAAGTGGCAGTCCAAATCACCGAAATCGTCAAGCAGATTAACCCTGCAACAGGCGAAATCCTCAAGGAGAAGCCCGATTTCATCAAGACAGGAGATGCTGCTATCATTAAGTGTAAGCCGATTCAGCCTCTGGTTATTGAGGTACAAAAAGAGATCCCTCAGCTGTCAAGGTTTGCTATCCGGGATTCCGGCACAACAGTTGCAGCTGGAATGTGTACTGCAGTAGTCAAGAAGCAGCTCTAGAGCCGTATAGGCAATCATGGCAATCCTGTTGCCATGATGAAACACCGGTGATCCACAACGAGACCATGCCAAAAGCAAGAATCAAGCTCGCAAGCACAAATATCGACAAAATCAACGAAGTGACTTCTTATATTAGAGATATCGTGGACAAGACCGGGGTGGATATGAGGGGGCCTGTTACCCTGCCTACCAAAAGGCTCAAGATCACCACACGGAAGAGTCCCTGCGGCAATGGCACAGCCACATGGGACCGCTTTGAGATGCGGGTCTACAAGCGCCTCATTGACCTTGGGATTGATGAGCGTGCGCTCAGGCTTGTGATGCGCGTTCCCATCCCTTCCGGCCTTAACATTGAGATTGAGATGCTTGAGAATTGAGTTCTGGTGCAAACGCTTCTTAACTTGGTAGTAGTCCCAAATCAAAGAGTTTATAAACGCATGCGTATTTCCCGTACGCAGGGGGGTATGAAGAATGACAAAAAAAGTAATCATAGCTGATGATAGCAAAGAGCTACGGGAATCTCTTGTTGCTACAATGAGGCTCATCTGCAAACAAAACGGCATTGATGCTGAGTTCGACCAGGCTCTTGATGGGAAAGACTTGGTTGAAAGAGTCCTGAGAGGCAACTATGATCTGGTTTTTACAGATAATCATATGGCGCAACTCAATGGGCTGCGTGCCATTAAACAGATAAGGGAACTGAATCCAACAGTCCCGATCTATATGCTATCCTCCTCAAGCGAGGCAGGAAACGCAGCATTGGAATCGGGCGCAAACGGTTACCTTGGCAAAGTGGATCCCAGATTTACGCCAGGAATTGCAAAGGCGCTAAGAACTTATTTGAAGTAAACCTCTTCTTTCAAATTCTCTTTTTGCAGCGTCTTCTATTTTTTCCCCATACTTCAGATGGCCGCCAGGCAGACCCCAGTCTCCTGCTCCAAAGCAATTCTTCCTCTTGCCTAATACTACTTTATTATCCTTCAGAATAAACACTTCGCAACCGATCTTTATGTGCTTATCCATCACGCAACTTCAACATTCACCATCTGCCCGTCCCTTTTCTTCAAAGCCTTCTTCAAATTCTCCTTTGCAACGACCTCGATGATGTTTGGCTTATGATGGGTCCGATCAGGCACAATGACCAGCCCTTTTATCCTCCCTTCTATCATGCAGGGATATGCAAACAATCCTCCGAAATCCCTTCCTTTTGCCTTGAATCCTTTGATATACACAGGATTGCTCCGGCTCAAAACCTGCTTCCTGTCAGCATCAACATGGAGGTTTAATGTTCCACGAAACGGAGCAAAGCTGAACAATGCCTTGAATTGCCTCCGGTATCCGTCCAGTCCCATATAGAACTTTCCTTCTCCCAGCCCTTTGACGATCTTTCCCGTTATCGCCTTCTTTCTCGCAAAGATAAAGCTCAGATGGCCATACAGCTCCTTGAGCTTAAGAAACCCGTTCTCCGTCAGCCGCAGTTCCATCGATTTTCCCTTACTATCGCGCTCAATCAGCCCTCTCTTTTCTAGCCCTATCAAATGCCGAGAAACGCTCTGCTGGGGAAAGCCTAGTTTTTTTGACAATTGGACTGTAGAGGTACGAAAAGAGCCTTTCTCAACAACCTCTTTCCCGATGGTGATGAGCAGGTCCTGCTTCATACCCAAGAATGAGTAAGACCATTATATAAATGTATGGGAGACAGATTTATAAATTCTCTACAATTCAGAAAACCCCTGCCGATGTCGCATAACCTGGTATTGCGGCAGGCTTGAGACCTGCTTTCCTTCGGGATTTCCCGGTTCAAATGGAGGAAGCTTCACAGCTTCGCCTTGAAAGTCCGGGCGTCGGCGTCCAGCCAAAGCACGGTCCGGAATGCAGGTTGCACCACCGGGCTGCGGCATTTTCAATGCCTGGTCTACCGCACAAAATCCAATATCGGAAACTGGCGTACCCGTAATCCTTTTAATATCCGGCTGGTTCTTCAATCGTATGGAAACACCTCCAAAAGAGGAGCTGCAGCAGAAGATTCCCTACGAGTCAATGGTTCGATGCCCAGACCTCCAGTCTTTAGAATCTGTTCCCTATAACTACATGACAAATATGGTAGATCTTTCTGACTTCTTGTCCTCTTCTTTTGATTGTTGGAAAGAAATTGTTTCAGAAGCGAGCGCATTCACCCAATGGATATTATGGTGCCATGAGATAGCAGGCAGCGGCAAGGATGGGAATCGGCTCTACAGTGGGCGATCAAAGGTAGGATTTTCTCACAACAAACATCTGGGAAAACTGAGACGTACAAACAGATTATTTATTACGCTTAAAGAAAATCGCCTTAGAGAAGTTCACCAACGAGCGCAGCAGTTAGAGGATTCATTTTCAGACGAGCCTTGGATACAAGATCCTCCAAGAAAACTGTTTAGATGTGCCGGAATTGAGTATCAAGTCACCTATGTCGATCGCCCTCCGTTACTTCCGTCAGATGCATGCATTATCCGTGGATTTCAACATACTAAGGATGCTGTCGTATCTTTTCCTCACCCACTGCACATTCCCGATTATCATAACCGGATGTGCAGCTATTTGTCAGGTGCTTTCGAGTCTTTGAACGAACCCATTCAGTCCCTGCAAGCGCTTGCATCGTACTATAAACTAGGTGTTATGTCCCAATCAACTCATGCTATCTGGAATTCGGTTCTTATGGCTCAGCTTAATGAATTCTACTCGTTGCTTGGCTTCAATCGAATTCCCCATGAATACCATGATGCATATGCACTTATATTGGAGGGCCCCTCTTTTCAGAAGTATTTTATTCAAGATATGGTCATGGCAAATAATGATCTTCAAAATCTAAGAATAAAGGGAATCCTAAGGAACCGCATTTCTGCCATCCCAAATACGCCTTCAGCTTCGCCTTCAGGGCATCCTCCGTCTACAACCCATCTGCAGAAACCGGATGCATGAGCGGTTTCTTCTTCTCAGGCTCTCTGATTCTTCCGATATCTTTATATATTTATATACTATTCCAGAGTAGTTATGCAACCTGTCAAAGCTGCATTTGATGCTGTGAAGAGAGATATCATTGAACTCCGGGAGAGAGATGCCAGGAGGGATGCAAGTCTCCAAAGGGCTTTTTCCGGCATCAAGAAAGACGTCAAGGATCTCGGCAAGAGGATTGAAGAGGTCCAAAAGACTGTTTCAGACTCTGTTCTTCGGGAGTATCCAAGCGATGAGCAGATGCAGTGGATCCAGGATATGGAAAAGAAGCGAAGGGGCACAGAAGCCAGCCTCAAGGATTTCAAGGCATCTCTAGAGAAGGATCTGGCAGGGGTATGGGAAGAAGTGAGGGCAAGGAAAGCTGCTCCTGATACTGCAAGGATTGAGGCAATCGAGAAGAGCCTCAGGAATAGGTCTCCGGATACTGCGAGGATTGAGGCAATCGAGAAGGCTATGAAGAGCCAGAAAGCCATTGAAGCAGGCATCAATGAATTCAAATCATCCACAGAGAACGAGTTTAAAGTGATCTGGGATCAGCTGGCCAAGCAATCTGAGGCCAAGAAGCGGGAAAAAGTCTCCAAGCCTGATGAGAGCATTTTAAGAAGGATCGAGGATGTTGAGAAAAGCATCAAGGATGAGGAAGCTGATATTCAAGATACACGGGCTCAGGCAAGGGCAGCTGAAAAGGCGATTGAGGCTCTTGGGAAGAGGCTGGATTCTAAAAGTATAGCCAAAATTGAACCTGCCAGCAAGAAAAGCCGCAGGCCTTCTGCAGGATCCAATGCTGCCAAGCCGGAAGGCAAAGGCCTTTTTTCAAAGATGATTGATTTCTTTGCCGAAGAAGAGTGACTCAGCCGCCAAGATACGGCTTCAGC
This sequence comes from Candidatus Nanoarchaeia archaeon, assembly GCA_035290625.1. NCBI lineage: Archaea > Nanobdellati > Nanobdellota > Candidatus Nanoarchaeia > Candidatus Nanoarchaeia archaeon. The sequence goes on along the minus strand of DATDTY010000067.1, from coordinate 4,839 downwards.
CTTGACCGGAGGGCATCTTCCATCTGCCTTTCATCCGCAGAGACAGTATAGACAATCCGTTTGTTCTTTTTCTCAAACTCCCGTATACGCTGCTGCATCATCTTCTTGTAGCCCTTCATATTGTCGTAGCCATAATGCTCGACGTACAGGTCAAACTTGGGCAGGTAGAAGCTTGGCCGGAAATCAGAAGCATCTGCCCAGCCAGCAATAGTCTCATACTGGAAGAGAAGGTTGTTGTCAAAGAGGAAGTTTGCGATCATCATCTCTGCCCTGTTCCTGACCTGATGGCCTGATTTAGTCTTGAAGAAGGCTTCTGACGGCTCCTGCTCATAGGTAGACTTGACCTTGATGCCCTTTTCACGCTTCATTGAGTCAAACAAAGGGATATTTGCCTTGTTTTCATACCTCTTGTTCAGGCGAAGCACCTCGTCAAAGGATTTTACAGATTCCCGCACTTCTCCCATAAGGTATTCATGATAGCCCTTCTGATACCAGGCATCGATGTGGTTCCTGTCCGTGTTCACAATCTCGGAAAAGCATGTATAGGCCTCGGAGAGGAGGAGTTTATGCGCCTTTGCCAGCGTATCCCCTTTTTCCAGGAGAATGTTGCGCTTCTTTGAAAGTTCAGTTCCTTTTCCAAGCAGAGCCATGATCTTGCTTGTCTCATCCACATTCAGGTTCAGGGCCTGGTCATAGAACTTGATGGCCTGGTCTACGTCCTGGCGGTAGGAGTAACACAAAGCCATATTGTAATAGCATTTGAAATAGAACAGATTAACATCCTTCATCATGATGTCGTCTTGAGTATTGTTCCTGGAAGGATCTGCCACAGGATAGAGTTCCAATGCCTTCCCGAACTCAGCAATGGCAGTCTCATACTGCTTCAGGACAGCAAGCCTCTTTGCGTCCCTCCTGATCTGCTCTGCTGCCTGGATCTGCTCGTTTTCCTGGTATTGCTTGACCTTTTCTTTCTCAAGCTGGGACTCCTTCCACTTCCGTTTCTGATTGTCCAGCGCAGACTTCAGCATCTTGATAACCATGGCTGCACGACAAGAGAAGAATCTATTTAAACTTAATTATTCTCCAGGAGATACATGGCGCAAGCGGCATTGAAACGTCATGCAACGCCCCTTGTGAGCCATTGAAACAGAAGTTGGCACAGCGACAAGGGGGTTGCCACCTTCGGGGATATGTCGCTATTCTGCCTGACTTGCGCATGGCGAAATCGGCGTTGCCGAACGAAGTGAGCGGCTTTTCAATGGCGCCGGATAAAAACACTTATAAACCAACATCGACTTTTCCGGCATATGCTCCCGTAGTGTAGTCCGGTCAATCATGGAGCCCTCTCGAGGCTTCGACCCGGGTTCAAATCTATTTCGGCGTTCCGAAATGGACGGAACGAACGAAGTGAGTGAAAGTCCCGGCGGGAGCATTCTTTTTTAGCTAAGTTCTTCCTAAAGAATCTCGACGATAGGAAAAGTATCCAAGATCATGCATCAGAGATGCGTTTCAGACACCTTTTGTTGAAACTCCTTCTGAATATCTTCATGTTCTTTTCGCGTTCTGCGGCAGATTTTTTGCTCAGCACTCCATAAAAATAAGAGAGGGGCTTCTTTCCCGAGAGGACCATCTCCCTCTGCGCCTCGCCAGTAACCACGAGCTTATACTCAGGAGTTATATAGAAATCAATCTCGGTCCTGAACCCGTATTTTCCCTTGAAGTACAGCCCAGGCTCAATGGTATACCCCAAATTCGTATGCAGCGCCTTCTTATTCGAATACCTCACTCTTCCATGAATCCCATGAGGAGATGTTGTTCCAAGGCTGTGGCCAGTCCGATGCAGGATGTTTTTTTTATATTTTTTTGGAATGAGCCGATATACCTCCAAATCAATTTCTGACCCTGTCGGCATCGTTTTATTTTTTAGTTTTTTTTCAATGAGATCTACCCCGTTGCTCCTCCCTTCAATAATTAGATTAAATAATTTTTTAATTTTTTTTGGAACTTTATCGCCATACCATCCCATCCAGGTGATGTCTGCGAATGGAGCCTTTCTTTTATTCAGCCTTGCCCAGATGTCAATCAAAACCAAAGAATTCCTCCTGAGCTTCTTGGATTTCTTCTGAGTTGGATAGTAGTGAGGGTGAGCAGCGCTTGCATTGAAGGCAACAATGACAACCTTCCTGTCTGTCTTCAGGCCTTCCTGCTTAAACCTTTTGAGAATAAACTGCATAACCTGGTATTCGCTGATTCCTTGCCGAAGAATACCGAAAGCCTCGTTAACTATCTTTACTAAGATTTCTGCAGCTTTTGTATGATCATTAATCTGCTGCTTTGTCCACATGTCCATCACTTACCTAATATGCTCCTTCAGCCATTGAATCATAACGTTATCAACATCTGTCTTCCCAAACAGCCCTGTTCCATGCTCTTTTCCATCGTATATCTTCAGCTCTGCATTTGAATTCAAAGAATGCAGCTTCCTGGAAGACTCAGCAGCATAGGTATCGCCTTCAGCAGCAATGATCAGGACAGACTTATCTAGATTTTCAATGCTTTCCTCACTCTTCACACCTTTGTACTCTAATCCAGGAGACATCAGGACCACAGTTTTCACAGAATCATCAGAGGCAAAATTCAATGCAATATTTGCTCCGATGCTCGCTCCGATTACAGCAACATCCTTTCCCAGATACTGCTGAGCTGCCTTAGCATCCAAAACCATATCATTGAACTCTTTTGGAGAAAAATCCTTCCAGGTCAAATCGCTTTCTCCATGGCCCCTCAAGTCAACAGAGACGACGTGATAACCAAGAGACTGCAGTTGCCTTCCAAAAGCATCCCAGTCATGCCTGTTCTTATCAAGCATGTGCAGCAGAACAACACCCGGCCCATCAGCCTCATACACAGTTGCCTTAAGCCTGATTCCATCTTCTGTTATGAGTTGAATATCCTTGATGCTGCCCATGTTCACGCCCTTCCCAGCTTCCTGCATCTCTCTGCCCTGGCTGCAGCCAAACAGAAGCACTGCCGATACCAAGAGCATGAGGGCTTGCCTCACCTTGCCCACTCCATGTGGTTAAAGATGTCCTTCAAGCGGATCTTTTTCACGCTGATCACAGCATCAGCTCCGCCTGCATAGATCAAAAGATCCTTCTTATTGATGCCCATGACTGCTCCTGTCGGAAACACAACATTTGCGATAAATCCCTTTTGCTCATAGGGCTTGTTCGGCTTTATGAGAGGGATGTCTTTTGATGATCGCGCAAGCACCCTCTCAGGATTCTTCAGGTCAAGCAGAAAAGCGCCTGCGCTGTAGCTCCGAATAATCCTATGTTGCTGCTTCTGCTCACGCATGCCATGGTAGATGCAGAGCCAGCCTTCTGGGGTCTTGAGCGGAGGCGTGCCTGCTCCGATCCTGCTTTCCTCCCAGCCGCTCCTTGGCTGCAGCAGGCTCTTCTCCCTGCCCCAGTAGATGAGGTCAGGAGAATACGAAATCCAGATTGAGGGCTTGGCAAATGTCCCTTCAGGCCTGTTCAAAGCAACATACTTTCCCTTGATCTTCTCAGGAAACAGCACTGCATCCTTGTTCTGCTCCCTGAAGATGATTCCTTGCCTCTTCCAGGATATAAGGTCGTCAGAAAGCGCCAGGAACGTGGAGATACCTTCTCTTCTGGAAACCCCAACATAGGTCATGGCATACCTGTGCTGCAGCTTTGTGAGCCTTGGATCCTCTACTCCATATTCTCCCTCTCCAGGCAAGCCGGTGAATGCAGGATTCCTGCCTGCATGCTCAACATGAAGGCCATCCTCATTGAGGGTGATGGTTCGAAAATGCGAAAAGGTGGTGAGGCGGCAAACCCCGTTTCTGAGGTACACATGCGTCTTTGTTCTTTTTCTCACCATCTTCATCGGGATTGCTTCTGAGGAGAAACCGCTGTCAGTGATCATCGGGCAGTGGATGACCTTTCCATTATGAAGATGCTGCTCAGCAACCCTGGCCATCAGCAGGATTTTTCCATCAGGCAGCCTGACTGCTGCAGGATTAAAGACTCCCTGGACTTTCCACTCTGAAAATGAAGGCTCAATCTCCTTTGGAGTGATAAGAAGCTTATCAGTGATCCTCACAATTCACCTCTGACTTGGCCTACACGCCGAGGTTATATAAGGTTTTTGATTGGGTTAAGCTGCATTCAAAATCAGGGCTGCCGCCTTTTGTGCGAGCAAAATAACGAAAACCGCACTAATCCCCGACCTAAAGGTCGGGGTTTTTGATCGTGCGGTTTTCGGGATTGAAAATTCGGGCTAAACCCCGCGTCTTAAACCCCGAATTTTCAATAACCAAAAGCATCGCATCGACATCGGGGGGAAGTCCCTTACGGGGCGAATGCCGATTTATACAAAGGGATTAGCATATTGCGAGCTGGCGGCAGCTGCGGAGCAGATTTTGAATGCAGTTGATTGGGTTAAATCTAAAGCAGCAAGTTTCCAAATAAGCGGGTACAGCCAAAATGAGAAAAGAGTTTCTGCAGAGCCAGGGAACCGGCTCAGTAGAAAGTCAATCGGCATCAGGCTCGCTTGTGATTGTATCTGTGATTGCTGACACCCCCGAAGGGGCCTACCCTCTGTCAGCAGTGCTGATGAAACTGAAGAAGTTCGCAAAAATGATGCCGGACTTTCTACTGAGCCAGGGGAACCGGTGGCATTGAAAAGTCATGCAGCGCCCTCTTGTAAGCCATTATAACGGAGCGGCGGCACAGCGACAAGAGGGTCGCCTCCCTCGGAGAATGTCGCTATTCTGCCTGACTTGCGCATGGCGAACCTGGCGCTGCCGAGCGA
>DATDTY010000066.1 GCA_035290625.1 Candidatus Nanoarchaeia archaeon | reverse complement strand
GAGACGCTTAACTTTTTTAACCAGTTTGTTTTCTTCGTCCATGGTGGAGCTAGTCCTCCACCCTGCCCCAATCAGGGTAAAACCTGAACGGGGCAGCCTTTTACTTAAAAGTATCTTAAAAAAGAGATTCAGGACAGAGCCAGTTGATATATGGATTTTCGGGTAGAAAGAAGTACAAATTTATGATATAATCACTTCAGAAACAGCCTCTAGGATGGTATTCTTATCAACAAGATTGATAGTAGTGGCTATGATATGCCCACAATAAGCGTCATCTATAATTGTAGAAACACCAGCAAGTTCAACCCTCTTCGAAAACAAGGGGCAATCAAGCACAAAGCTGTCCGCATACCCTCCTTCAAATCCTGAATGAAAGCCATACCTCTTTGAATCCTCTAAAAGCTGGGGGAAATTTGCCTTGGTGATAATCGTGCCAAGCCATTGCATCAACCCATCAGAAGCAACCTGGGTGATCATAACCTCATATCCCTGCTCCAGCATCTCAGCAAACACCTCAGCATGGTCCCTTCCTGCATGTGCTGCAAATGCATCAATCCCTAAAGGAGCCAAGACCCGCTTGATAGAATTGATCTGCGTCTCCTGCAATCCCGTCCCTCCTAAAACAACTGCATCAACCTTTTCTTCCATAGCAACAACCTTCTGGATAAGCAACGCTTCCTGGACAGGATCAGCAACAGAACATGAAATCAGCCGATGCCTAATCCCAAGCATCTCCGCTGTTTTCCTTGTGTGCTCAACAGTGGCGTAATGAAATAAAAAGCAATCCTTGCGTGTTGGCTTCACGCTAAGCAAATACCGAACGTCCCATCCCTTCTCCCTGCAAAACTGAATTGCATAGGTGGAATCCTTCCCTCCGGAATACAGGACTGCAACCTTCATGGTGAAAACGAACAGGTAGTGATTTATAAAGGTTTTGAAAGGGTTTAAAAAAACAGAGAAGTTCCCAAAAGCATGGATGTTGAAAAAGTGTATAGGAATATTGTAAAGAATATACAAAGATATTTTAAGGAGAATAAGAAATCAAAAGCAGTCATTGGATTAAGCGGGGGAGTTGACAGTTCTCTTTCTGCAATGCTGGCTGTCAAGGCATTAGGAAAACAGAATGTTACTGGCCTTATCATGCCCCAGAAAGGCCTTTCATTGAAAACAAATGTTGACGACGCAATACGTTTGGCAGAAAAGCTGGAAATTCGATGGTATATTGTCCCAATCAACGAGTATATAGCATCCTATTCAAACCTTCCATGGAAAGGATCAAAATTGGCCGGCATGAACGCAAAAGCCAGGGTGAGGGCAGCGCTGCTGTACCACTTTGCGAACACGCACAATGCAATAGTCATAGGAACCTCAAATAAGACTGAGATCGTCTTAGGCTATTTTACGAAATATGGCGATGGCGCAGTTGATATCGAGGTTATAGGCGAACTGTATAAAACAGAAGTGTACAAGCTCGCCCGTTTTCTTCAGCTTCCGGAGGCGATACTTTCCAAGCCTCCCTCCGCAGAGCTCTTTCATGGCCATACTGATGAGTCTGAGCTTGGCGGAACCTATGAAGAGATAGACAAAATCCTCAGGCAAATTGAGAAAGAATACCCTGGCATTTCCGGCATCAAAAGGATGCAGACATCTAAAGCTAACCCAGGGCTTTTCAGGAGAATCCTGGGCCTCATTCAGGCAAACCAGCATAAGCGGCGAGTTCCTCCAGTCATGGCAAGCGGCAAATTGCCGGAAAAATCGGCGAAAACAGGTATCTTCATCGGAAGGTTCCAGCCATTCCATAAAGGCCATGCCGGCGTTGTGAGGAGGGCATTAGAGGAATGCGATGCAGTGATTATAGGAGTCGGATCCTCCCAGCATAAAGGAACATCAAAAAATCCCTACTCATTTGAAGAGAGAAAACATATCATTGAGAAAACGCTCCAAGATGAGGTCATCCTGGATAGGTATCAAATAGTTGCCATTCCTGACATCAACAATGATGCCTTGTGGGTGGACCATGTTGAAAAGATCTGCGGGAAGGCCAGCATCGTGTACAGCGGAAACCCCAGAACAATCAGGCTCTTCAAGGCAAAAGGGTATCAGGTGGCAAGGATTAAGCGCGAACTTAGGATTTCAGCAACCGAGATCCGCAGCAGGCTGAAAGGCAACAATTCTGTCGATGGGCTTGTTTCTAAGGCAGCAGAGCAGCATATAAAGAAACATTTATAAATAAGCCAAGGTTCCTGAAAACATCCCGTAATACTATCTCTGATAGGAGGGCGCAATGCAAAAACAGGAGATAAAACGCATTCTGGAAAGAGTACATAAGGAATCTCCGAAGAAGAAATTCACACAGTCAATAGATTATATCGTCAGTTTTAAGGATCTTGACCTGAAAAAAACAGAGAACCAGGTAGAATTCTTTGTAGTCCTTAATCATGGAACAGGCAAGGAGAGCAGGATCTGCAGCTTGGT
>DATDTY010000065.1 GCA_035290625.1 Candidatus Nanoarchaeia archaeon | reverse complement strand
GGTTTGTATCCCGTAAAGATTTATAAGCCTTTAGTAAGGCATTTATAGAATCTTCTGATCGCCAGGATATGGAGAGGATTCCTACAGGATCCAAGATTCTTGATCGGATGCTGCATGGAGGATATGAGCGCGATATTATTTCTACAGTGTACGGGCCTGCCGGCAGCGGCAAAACAACCTTATGTCTACTGTGCTCGCTTTGCGTTGCAAGGTCTGGGAAGAAGATAGTGTATGTGGACACAGAAGGCGGGTTTTCTGTTGAGAGGCTTGAGCAGATAGCTCCGGATTCCAAGAAAGTGCTGGATAAAATAGTATTCCTGAAGCCTGCCACATTCCAGGAGCAGAAAAAAGCTTTCCAGAAGCTGAAGGAGCAGATGAGCAATGCAATCGGGCTTGTTGTTGTTGATACGATTGCTATGCTTTATCGCCTTGAGCTTGGGAAATCTGAGGAGGTCTATGAGATCAACAGGGAGCTTGGAAGGCAAATCTCCTACCTTTCTGTCCTTGCAAGGAAGATGAATATTCCTGTCCTGATTACGAATCAGGTCTATTCAAACTTTGATGACAGGGATACGGTGAATATGGTTGGGGGAGACATCATGAAATACTGGAGCAAGTGCCTGATTGAGCTGCAGATTACTCCTTCTGGCAACCGAAGGGCTATCCTTAAGAAGCACCGTTCCCTTCCAGAAGACCAGGAAATTGCATTTAAGATTGTGGAGGGAGGGATTATCGGAACAAAGGAAGGAGGCTTCAGGTTTTTTTAGCTACTCTTCTGTAAAGTCCTCAAGAGGCATTGGAAGCTCCTCGTCTTTTTTGAGTACGCCCCGGTGCTGCAGATATTCACGGCCCAATAACCAGAAGAACAATCCAAGGGATTTCTTTCCCTTGTTATTGCAGGGAACTACAAGGTCGATGTCGTTTGCCTGGTTGTTTGTGTCGCATAATGCTATGACGGGGATTCCTGCCTTAAGGGAATCTTTGATTGCGTTCCTGTCAGGCCATGCATCGGTTGCAAGAAGGATCTTCGGCTCGATATAGCTCTCAAGCTGGGGATTGGTCATGATGCCCGGCGGGTATCTTCCTGCGAAGAATTTGCAGCCCGTAGCCTTTCCGAATGCCCGGACTGCTTTCCATCCATTCTCTCGCTTGCTGACAATGAGCACATCTTCAGGAGTATATTGGCTGAGGAGTTTTGCTGCCAAGCGTATACGCTCATCTATTTTTTGGAGATTAAGGACTGAGAGGCCATCGGGGCGTGTTTTGTAGATGAATTTTTCCATGTACTTCGTCCTGAATTTTGTCCCGATGTGGATTCCTGACTTTAGGTAAATGTCCTGAGCAATCAAAAACTGTTCTGTCATTTTTTTTACCTCAGACAGCACTCCATGCTCCGCAGAATTGGAGCTGGGTCGGTAATACTGGAAGAAAACCCACAGGATTTAAAAAGGTGCTGGTTTTTATTGAGTTAGTATTTACTAATTTATTAATCCGACTTTATTGGGTTTTCAATCTGATTAGTTTTAATTCTTTCTTTATTGGGAGTTATGATTATTTAGAGATTAATGACATTAACTCAGTGTATTCCGGGCCATTCGGAGTGAGGATGGAGCGGCAGAGCTTGATGTCTGTGGCTTCCCACGACATTGGAGGAACCGGTGTTTTTAGTTTTTCAAGAAGCTTTGGCTTGTCCTGGACTGATTTTACCCTTGCAAGGGTGATGTGGGGGATGAAATTCTTTTCGTGAGGATAGTAGGATTCCAGGGCTTTGGAGATCTCTTTCTGGAGCTTTGCCAAGGGTTGAGAGGGCTCAAAGCCGAGCCAGATGACCTGGAGGTAGGATTCTGAAGGAAAAACACCGAGGGAAGAGGTTGTGAGCGGAAATTGCCTGAATTTGACACTTCTGAGAATGGGTTGGATATGGAGGTATCTTTCTTCAGAGACGTCTCCAAGGAATTTTAAGGTAAGATGAAATGCCTTTGGGAGAATTAAGCGGCCCGGGCCTTCTAATGAGGCTTGGATGTCTTTGAGGGAGGCATTGAATGCGTCAGGCACGTCTATGGCTATGAAGAGTCTCATATGTAGCGGAAAGAAAGAAAAGTATAAAAAAAGATAGAATTAATCTTTCGCTTCTTCATCGCCGAAATCTTCGGAGTCTTCTGGCTCTTCTTCGGACTCTGCTTCGGGCTGTGATTCGGACTGTGATTCGCCCTCTTCTGGCTCTTCTGATTTCTCGGACTTCCCTTCGGACTTCCCGATGACTTCAGCAAAGCCTACCTTTCGCAGGACTTTAGTGACCCGGATTTTGACTTCGTCGCCTTCGTTTGTGTTCGGGACGAACAAAACAAATCCGTTCTTCTTTGCGATGCCATCTCCTTTTTCGCCGACTGCCTCAATCTTGACTTCAAGCTCGTCGCCGACATTTACCGGGGCTGTTTGGTTGCCTCGGAACCCTCTTTCATAATCTCCATTCATATGTACTTTCACCTTTCTGTGTATTTACGCCGAAGCGTATAAGCTTGCTAATAGAAAGGGGTTTTTAAATCTATGGGTTGCGATGTTGAATGTGCTATCCTGAAAGTATTTCCCTTCGATAGCTTAATTCGTTTCATGTTTATTAAGCCTCCTTTTTCATCTTCCTGACAAATGCCTGCTCTGGAGTTTCCAGAATCTCGAAGCGTAAGCTTCGATGCGGTCTTACCTCG
>DATDTY010000064.1 GCA_035290625.1 Candidatus Nanoarchaeia archaeon | reverse complement strand
GCGGGATTTTCACCAGAGACCACCCATCAGAAATCTTTATAATGCTCGGCTCTTTTTTGTCGTCCATTAGCCCCGTGGTGTAGCGGCCAAGCATCTCAGGCTTTGGACCTGAGGACCTCGGTTCGAAAGGATGTCGAAAATCCGGGCGGGGCTATTCACTTATTTACCCCTTCTAAGTACTCTGAAAATCTTAAAAAGGTAAAAGCCCAATACCTCTAAATCGGTAAAGAGGAGGTTACTCCTATGAAAAAAAGAGGTGAATTCATGAAACGAACCCCGGCGCTTCCCACTGCGAGTGATGGGCTTGAAAAGATAGGCAGCTGGTCATTTATCGGAGGAGTTGTTATTGCGCTGCTCTCCGGGTTTATGGCAGGCCAGGCAGTCTGGATTATCCCTACCCTGGCTGTACTTGGGCTCATTGTCGGGCTCCTGAATGTCAGCAGCCATGAGACCCAGGCGTTCTTGTTTGCGGCGTTAGCAATCGTGGTTGTTACAGGACTTGGCGGAGCTACACTCGTGGCCACCCCCATCATTGGTCCACAGCTTCAGACCATCCTGAACAGCATCCTTGCCTTTGTATTGCCAGCAAGCATCGTCGTTGCATTGCGTGAGATTTACGGACTTGCGGCGAACCCGTAAGTCTTTTTTTCTTTTTTAATTACTTTTTCTTAGATATATTCCCCCCGGGAATGAGGACATTTATCTGAACACATCGCTTAAAAAGAAAGATTTATATAGTGCACATACATACACATACACATGGCTACCAAAACGATATCCATCACTGAAGAGGCATATACTATCCTCAAGTCAAAGAAGACGGTTACCGAGAGTTTTAGCGAAGCAATCATCAAACTATCAGGTAAGAAAAATCTCTCCTCTTTTTATGGTGCATTGAGCGAGGAAAGCGCAAATGCGTTAGAGGAATCCATCAGGGACGCGAGGAAATCCCATTTAAGCTCTCATAAGAAACGGCTGCTCCAACAATGATTCTGGACACATCATTCTTAATCGAACTTCTGCGCGGTAAGAATCTCTCTGCAAAGGAGAAGGCAGAGAATCTGGATAGAAAATTTGCAATAAAAGCCATCACTTCTATCTCAGTTATGGAGTTATGGAGTGGCGCTCTCCAAAGCCAGAATCGGGAGAAGGAGAAAAAGAAGGTTCACGAGATTATCCAGTCCCTCCCGGTTTATTCTTTTGGTGACGAGGAAGCAAGGACAGCAGGAGAGATTGAAGCGGCTCTTATTAAAAAAGGGGAGACCATCGATATAGAAGACATTATGATAGCGGCAATCGCATTAGTACACAACGAACCGCTTCTCACAGGGAATCCTAAGCATTTCACAAGGATCCCAAATCTTACATTGGAGAAGTATTAAACCTCCTAACTCCTTCAAAATAATACGCTCCTGCCGGGATTTGAACCCGGGCCGCAACCTTTCAACTGCATCATGGCTGATCCGCAGGGTTGTATCCTGTCCACTAGACCACAGGAGCGTAGCTGAGAAAAAGCTGCATTTCTTTAAAAAGCATTACGCTGCCAGCCTGACTCAACTGCCAAGGGGTAACCTTTTTAAAGCTGGGGAAACCCCTGTCCGGAACCTCTCGCATGCGTATCCGATGGAACAAAAAACATACATTTCGTTTACTGAAGAGATCAATCATAAGGGCAATGAGAGAAGGATCTATGGAATCAGCCCTGTAATGCAGCATGTGTTAGGCCTCTTAGAGCGGGCATCTCGGTTAGATATTTCCCTCCTGCTTATGGGAGCAAGCGGCACTGGAAAGGATCTTGCTGCGAAGTACATCCATCACGCCTCAAATTCCTCTCGAGGAGTTAGCACACCATTTGTTCTGATCGGGCCTGAAGCGCCAGAGAATGATATCTTTGGGCATGTGCATACCAATTTTGCCGGATCAAAATCGGCCACCAGGGGCATGATTGAGTATGCCTGTAAGGGAACACTCTACATTCCTTTTCCGCATCATCTCCCAAAAGAGATCCAGTGGTCGCTCCTCTCTTTTTTAGACGGGAAGGCAACGCGGCGGCTTGGGTCTGTTGCCTCTAACAGCGTGGATGCCCGGGTCATAGCAGCTCTTCCGGAGCATCCTGAAATCGAGATTGGGTCTGGAAGCTTGGATGAGGGCTTCTATCTCCGGCTCAATCAAAATAGGATTCATCTTCCTCTACTGAAGGATCGGCCTGGTGATATCTGCCTTCTTGCAGACTTCTTTTTGACGATCTATAACACCAAAATCAGGAAGGCGCTGCAGTATCACGACCTGGCCTTTTCAGATTCCGCGTATGCTCTTTTTCAGGACTATGGGTTTGTCAGGGGAAATGTGCGTGAGCTGCAGCACACGATAAAGAGTGCTGTTTTTGCTGCGCCTTCCGACAGACAAGACCTAACCAAAAAAGATTTCCCTTGGCTTGCTACTCCGGTTCCACCATGCCTTGAAGATGCTATTGCAGCAGTGCTGAAAGCTGCAGCGCAGTCTCAAACCCGCCCCAATGTTGTTGGTCTTGTTGAGCAAGAATTATACACGTGCCTGTATACAGAAACCCAAGGCAATCTTTCTGAGATGGCCAGGATTCTAAAGACAAGCAGAAAAAGTGTCAGAGAGAGGCTGCGTAAGTACGGCCTTCGAAAGCTTCCTGCGCCCAAGCATGCTCCAGAAATAAGCTAAAACTCAGCTTGAGCGCTTCTTCACCAGCCACTCATGGAACCTTTTGAGGAGGTTTCCTGCAGTTTTGACTGTCTTTCTTACTGCTGCGCTGGTGTATCCGAGCGTGTAATCCACATCTGCAATCCTTCCATCCCATCTCTCAATATATGAGACATTCATCATCTGGAACTGCTCAGGCTTTTGGGGCTGCTCTGCAGGCCAGCCAATTGTGATCACTGCCTGCGGCCTTGTCTCAGGAGGGCATTTCAGGAGAATCTTCAGCTTTTCCTCATCCAATGCACCGACCCAGCAAGCTCCAAGGCCTGAATCATGGGCAGCCAGCAGCATGTTCTGGCAGGCAGCGCCGCTGTCCTGGACAGAGTATAACCGCTCTCCCCGGGTTCCGTAGAACCGCTTGAGCTTTGCAGGCTCTCCGATAACCACGATATGCACCGGAGCCTGCATCATCCAGCTTTGCAGCATGCAGGCCTCTGTTATCGCCTTCCTCTTCTCGTCATCTCTGACAATGATAAACCTCCAATCCTGGAGGTTGCCTGCAGAAGGGGCAGCTGCGCCTGCAGCAAGAATCCTCCCAACCAACTCCCAGGGAACATGCTTGTCGATGTATTTCCGGACACTCCTCCTTGTTGCTATTGCCTGCAGCGTTTCCATGCTCATGCTTTTTATATATCCTGTATTTATAAAATTACCTATCAAATGGACTACAAAAAACTTTGCGAGGTCTATGAGAGGCTGGAGCAGAGCGCAAAGCGGCTTCAGAAGACCTTTATCATCTCTGAGTTTCTGAAGTCTGTGCATGAGAGCGATTTAGGCGCAATCATGCTGCTGTTGCAGGGCAGCCTGTATCCTGCAGCTGATGAGCATAAGATTGGTGTAGCGTCAAAGCTGCTTGCCAGGGCTATCGCTGTTGCATCTGGTGTATCTCATGAGGGGATTATAACTGAGTGGAAAAAGACAGGAGATCTTGGGATTGTCAGCCAGCACATTATCTCCAAGAAATCACAATCGACGCTGAGCCATCAAAAGCTTTCGGTCAGGAAGGTCTTTGAGAATCTCAAGAAGCTTGCAGAGATAGAGGGAGCAGGGACTGTAGACCGGAAGATCCAGCTGATTGCAGAGCTGCTCACCTCTGCCAGCCCTCTTGAGGCTAAATACATCTGCAGGACCATCTTGGGAGAATTAAGGGTAGGGGTAGGAGCTGGAGTGCTGCGCGACAGCATTGTCTGGGTGAATTTTGGGAAGCAGCTGAAGATTTCGTACGACCCCTCAACCCAGGAGATTGGAATTCCTGAGCGGGAAGCCTATACTGCTGCTGTTGAGGCAGTCCAGCGCGGCTTTGACCTTTCGGCAGACTGGGGAATGGTTGCTGTCCAGGCGCAGAAAGGCCTTAAAGACATAGAAAAGATTCCATTAGCTATCGGTGTCCCCATCAAGTGCATGCTTGCAATCAAGGTTTCAGATATTGATTCCGGCTTTGAGGAAGTCGGAGAGCCTGCTGCGATCGAGTACAAATATGATGGCCTCCGCCTGCAGATCCATAAGAACGGAAAGAAGATACGTGTCTTCACGCGCAGACTGGAGGATGTGACACGCCAGTTTCCAGATGTCGTGGATTCTGTTTCAAGGTATGCCAGGGCGGATTCCTGCATCCTGGATTCTGAGGCTGTTGGCTATGATCCGAAGACCAGGAACTATGTGCCTTTCCAGCATATTTCTCAACGCATTAAGCGGAAACATGACATCGAGCTGCTTGCCCAAAAGCTTCCTGTCGAGGTCAATGTCTTTGATATTCTTTATCTCGATGGAAAGAACCTTATCGAGGAGCCTTTTGCAGAGCGGAGAAAGATGCTGAAGAAGATCATAGAGGCTAGCCCAAGGAAAATCGTGCTTTCACGGCAGCTGGTTACTGATGACAGAGAGAAGGCGCAAGCATTCTACGAGGAGTCGCTTAAAGCAGGCAATGAAGGGGTGATGATGAAAGCGCCGGGTGCTCCCTATAAGCCGGGGGCAAGGGTTGGCTATATGGTGAAGCTGAAATCTATGATGGAGACCCTTGATTTAGTGATTGTGGGAGCTGAATGGGGAGAGGGAAAGAGGTCGAGCTGGCTGAGCTCTTTTACTTTGGCATGTGAATCTCATGGCAAGTATATCGAAGTAGGCAAGGTTGGGACTGGCATAAAAGAGAAGGAGGAGCAGGGTGGGGTGACTTTTGCAGAGCTTACAGCTCTCCTGAAACCACTCATAACTGAGGAAAAAGGCACTTCTGTCCGGGTCAGGCCCAGGGTGATAGTCGAGGTGAGTTATGAGGAGATACAGAAATCCCCTACGTATGGGTCAGGGTATGCTTTGCGGTTTCCGAGAGTAGTCAGGCTGCGTGAGGACAAGTCAGAGGTTTCCAGCCTGGCCTTGGTGGAGCGGCTTTATAAAGAGCAAAAAAAGACGTAGATGCAGCCTATTGTTACTATTTATTAGTAGTTAAAAATAGAAATGTTTATATACTAGCTCTTCCCTATACTGTACTATTGGTTATAGGGGGAACTATGTCAATTACACAAGGTTTGGACGTGCAGCTCGATGAGGAGCTTTTGATACTTCAAGCAACATTCCTCTGCGGAGCATGCGGCCATAGAATGGAGCATATCAGCCAGGAAATTGTGAAATGCCCAAGCTGCGGTGAGGCGTATAATGAGCACTAAAACAAACCATTCACTGTACTACACAGCTAAGGAAAGAAATGGCGGAGTAAAGGCCGAGGTAGGCTATCGCGGGAAAGGGCCAAAAAAGGTTCTTTCTGATAAGGAGCTGGTAAAAAGGCTGAAGCCGTATTATAATGGGCTGAGGATCCCTTCTATCTCCAAGCTTGAGGATCGGATTAAGGAAGTGGAGGCCAGGCGGGGAGTTGGGAAGCCGGGTGAGCAAAAGAACCCTGAAGATGAGCTTCTGCCGGCTATTGATTCTATCATCCAAGCACGGGTTACAGCTCCGAAGAGGCTTGCCAGGGAAGCAAAACGATTTGACAGGCAGCTCTATTCTGATATTGTGCATACTGGTCCAATGCCGGGAACAGACTGGACTGATACACTTGAAACGCAAGATCCTACCAAGGACTTATACCGTAAATTGCTTAAGGAGCGAGCTCGGCTTAGTCATGGCATTCCTGGGCCTAAGAGGAGGCTTGATAATCTGGCAAGGACACTCCTCTCTATGGGTCTGAATGCCTTTGATATCACTTTTGGGAAGGAGATTGTGGATGGCTGGAACAAGAAAACCATGAAAAGCCTGAAGCCAGGGGATCAGGCGTATATCCTTCTTCACGGAACGTCTCAGAATGGAGGGGCATTTCGGGAGAGGATCAAGCAGCTTGAGGCAGAAGGCTATAAGGTCTTTGCTCCAAGTTACAGCTACTCAGATGCTTTGGCAAACCTGGATTCTGCAGCAGATTGGCTG
>DATDTY010000063.1 GCA_035290625.1 Candidatus Nanoarchaeia archaeon | reverse complement strand
GATTCTCTTGACCTCCTCAAAATCACGCACAGTAGCGTGGCGGACAGCTCTTCGTGTCAGCTCTCCAGTGAGGTCGCATAATCCCATCAGGTAGTCCTCTGTTCCAATCTTGAGCTGCTTTGCTGTAGGCAGTGGCTTCCTGGACACAAAGGAGTGATAGGTCTCTGCTTCGCAATACTCTTGGACAGCATCTGAGTAGCTGCCTTCCTGGAATAGGAGAGGGTTTTTTCCTGCGATCCTATCCAAAGCTGCCTTCTGCTGCCTGAGCCTGCGGAGGCTATCTGGAGCACTGCCCCCCCTATGAATCTCATAGATCATATGCTTGCTCTCTTTGAGCAGGCCGCGGGCTTTGCCAATCAGGTCTTCTCTCTGGCTGTCATAGGTTTTGAGCTCGGTCCGCAATTCATGAAAGAGTTTTTTGCTGATCATGCATCTCTTGACTCTGCTGAGTTATTTAAAGGTTGTGATGATGATAGAGGAACCCCTCAAGATACTACGCCTTTGCCTCAGCCCAAAGCCCATTGAAAAAATCCCTATAGGACGCAGAAACCTGCTGGCTCTTGATTAAAAATGCAGTAGGCTTCTCCTTGAAGGTAAATGTTGCGACATGGTCTTTAAAGATAAAGACCCCTAATGGAACAGGAGTTTTATGATACCTAACCTGGAGGTCTTTTAATCTTGATAGTTTATTAAACAGAGATTTTTCTTTTTGGCTGGCTATAATCTTTACTCTTATTTTCTTCTTTATCCTTTTAGTATGATAATTTTGAAGAAATATCATCAAATTTTCATTCCTTAATTCTTCTCCTAAGGAAAATGCATAGTATTCTTCATTTGGCGATAGATTTTCTAAGATCATATTAAAAACTGTCTTAATTCCATCGTAACCCTCAAATATTTGAGAAGATTGCCCTTTTTGTTTGAACTTTTGAAGTTGTTCCAGTGATGGGATAATCTTCTCTATCTCTGTCTTTTGGTGGTTTATCTCGCCCTCTTTTTTATTAACATAATCAAGTAATCTTCTTGGAGAAGAAGACTGAAAATATTTTGTTTTCTCTCTGAGGATGTATGAAACAAGCCCCTTTTCGATTAGCTTATCCAAGATTTCATAGACTTTAGAACCCGTAATCTTTGATTTCTTGATGATGGCCCCTGTTGTCGTTTCCCCCAGTTCCAGGAGGGCGAGGTATACCTTCACTTCGCCGGTGGTGAAGCCTACATGCTCAAGAAGTGTTGCGTCCATCAGGCAGGGAGAAGAGCCCGGAAGTATTTAAGATTTGCTATTTATTCCGTATTAAGGGGGGAATAAGATTGATATAGGTATGTGTGATTCCTAAGAAGTAATGAGATTGAACATTATATCATGATAGAGGAGGCAACAACGATGGATAACGAAAAGGATTTGACGGCAATTATTGATGGTCATATTAGAGAGATGATCAGTATCGGGCGAGGATTATCTCAGCTTCCAGGAAAAGTAAATGATAACGCGCAAACTTATGCAAATAGCCGGGCGTATAACACTAAATGGGGAGATGTAAAAATGGATTATTTGGGCCGTCTTCAATCTTTGACGCTCGCCGTCATGGAGAATGTTGACACACTCTCACTTGAACAGAAGAGGGAGGCCAAGTATAAACTTCATCTGGCTGAGCAACTATACCGGGAAATAGAGCAAATAGACCAGGCTCATTATAGGATAGAAATCAAGGAGATTGAAGCGCGGATGGAAGCGCAACGGAAGCGCAATGGATAGATGTCCATCGTCAGGTCCAAAAAATATTTTCGCGCCTTGAACAGGAGGAAAAATGACACAAGAATGCGCAATGTGCTATAATAACCTGAAAGATCCTTGTTAGGGTCTTCTCAAGGTCATAAGAGGCCAAGAGGGTCTTAAAGTAAAAAAAGGGGATACCTTAGTAACTATAACCCAAGAAGAGCTGGAAAAAGTTTCTGAGTATCAAATAGAAGATTTCCTGATGATGTTAAAAGAAGGGTATTTGACTGACTGGGCTGCAAGGGCCGAGATAGATAGCGACACCGTATTAACTCTTAAGGATCAGTACACGTTCGGTGAACTATGTACTAAAGCTATTTATGAAGTATACGAGAAATACCTAGGAGAAGAACACAAAGATACCATTTATCCAAAGATATGCATTTGCCAAAAAGATTTTGATGGCATCAAAGATAGATTAAAGCCATTGGAGCAAATCAGCGCCGAAGAAATGATAATGATTGATAAAAGGAGATTTCCTGCAGCTTGCTATCCTTTTGAGTCTAAACAGCTACGAGGTACAAGCAGGAGAATAGAAGTGATGGGTTACATCCCAAGAAATGAAATTTACATCACTTCAATGGATTCCAAATTTTTTAGGCATGAACAGTAAGACCTCAGCTTGAGGCAAACAAAATCTGGTGCAGTTCACACCCTAGAAAGCATTAAGAACGTTTTTCTGCTGGAACCTTTCAATGCGACGTATGGAGAAGACGAAGATACTACGCCTTTGCCTTTAGAACTTCCTTTTTTAACACAGTACTTGCATTGAGAATTTCAACTCCGAGGAGCTTTCCTTGTGCATCAAAATCAAGAACTATGTTATCATTTAATTCAATGGTATTCTTCGCTTCACCATCTCTTATAGGGTACTGGAAGTATACATATGCTGCGTCCGCGTCTTTGTCGTATTCAAATTTCATGAACCTAAAGTACTGTGATTATCTTTATATAGCTTTCCTTTTCGATAAAGGATATTTTGAGTTCTCTTTTATTAGCCTCTCCTGCAGCAATCTTCCTTCCTTCAAAGGACTTCTTAATATATTTTGGATATTTGAGCACGTGCTCAATTTCCAATTCTGTGACTCCTCTTTGCCGTAACCTCTTTTTAGCGTGATCCGAATAGACTATCTTCATAGAAGAGGTATAATGATGCTTGTTTATATTCTTATCGTCGGATTATAGCGTTGTCATATCACCACAATCTTTCCAAACGGCCCGGGATTGAGGATTCTTGCATGTCCTACCTTGTCGTGCTTGTCCTCGTTTTCATGGATATGGCCGCAGATGTGGAGGTCAACAGGATTCTTCTCAAGGAACGCACGATAGCTCTTGCTCCCGCAATAGCCTCCGATAAGCTTGTCAAGCTTTGTTCCATACGGAGGCCCATGGGTGATGAGAATCACCTTTTTCCCGGGATTGCTCCTGATCTCCTTCTCAAATTTAGGAATGAAGCGCTCAAACTCCTTATCAGTGGTCGAAAATCCTCCCCCTCCCCAGCCAAGAAAAATGCAGTGTTTGAATGCTGCGCTCTTTCTATGGAGGAAGATGATGCTCTCAAAGCCCGAGCATGCAGCCTTCATCTCGGTCTCTGTCTCGTGGTTTCCGTGGATGATAAAGCATATCTTTCCAAGGCTGCTGATCTTCTCCAAGATGCTCTTGAGGTTGTTGGCAAAGATTGAGACATCGCCAGCACAAATCAGCGCTTCAGGATCGTCCTGCTTCACCCTTTTCGCGAGTTCGTTGATGGCCTTGCTGCTTCCATGCGTGTCAGTGAATGCCAAAAGCTTCATGGAGGATCAGAGAAAGCTTAAGTTTATTAGCTTTTGGTACACAATCAAAAAAGAGAAAAAGAAAAATCAGTTCTTGGATACATAATAGATGGTGTAGAGCGCCGCCAGCCCGACAAGGATGTAGACTATCTTCGGGAGGATCGGAATAGATCCTAAGATAGTCTCCACCAGATTCAGGTCAAAGAGCCCGACAAGGCCCCAGTTCAGCCCGCCAATGATGACAAGGATCAGGCTGATCCAGTCCAATGCGTTTTTTTCCATACTACGCACCTCTTTTTTGTTGTATAGTAAAGGTAACAAATAATTGAGCATAAATTATTGCCTTTACTTATTACGAACGGGCAACAATTGCTCGATTATATTTGCCCGTGAGTATAGAGGCACTTGAGGATTTGGGATTTATAAAGCTTGTTGCGGAGGCGGTTCCAGCTTGAATTTGATGACCTTGACAAGAGTGGATGGCTTGACATGAACATGATAGTAAGAAGAGTAGGTTTTGTGCATCTCCTTGTCAAATCTGAATGTTTCATGGCCTTCTTTGTTTTTTTCACTCAGGTTTTCAAATATTGTTTCTCTTACCTCTGTAACTTTTGCTTTTGTGAATTCCTTTCCATCGTTATAACATAATGAGAGTTCATCATTCTCTTGAATATCTTTATCATCGTTTATTCTCCAGGTTGTGTCTTTCTTACCTTCTAGGATAAGGCGTGCAAGTGGTTCTGCGAATTTTAGGGGTTTCATTTTTTATAGGAGTGAAACTCTCCAGCCTTACGGCTGAAGCCTCTTAGGAAAAGCTATCGCAAGCGCCTTCGGCAAATGTGGAAGAAAGCTACTTTTTTCTCGCTCATTATGATTTTCCCCTTCGGGTCGCTTCGCTAAAATCATATGGCTCC
>DATDTY010000062.1 GCA_035290625.1 Candidatus Nanoarchaeia archaeon | reverse complement strand
GAGAGGCTGAATAGAGAGATTAAACGAAGGGTTAAGTGGTTCAGCACATTCCAGAGTTTGGGAGGCGCTCAAGCATTCTTTGGGCTATGGTTCTACCACTACAATCAAAGAAAGTCAACACACGCGTGTTGACTTAACCCTGTCCTCTTGTCTTCAGAGCCAAACCACGCAAAAGCTTTTTAAGCGGTTGCTGATTCTTGCAGGGAATGGTTCGAGTTGACGAATGGAACATCGAGAGGCTGCTTGTTCTTGAGCCTCATGCAGATGACGGCATCCTTATGGCTGCAGGCCTCACGATCAAGGTTGCAGAAAGCGGCGGAGAAGTGTGTTACCTTACATTGACAAATGGAGGTGCTGCAAGGAAAGATTCTGAAAAGCTAAAGCAAGAGAGGAAGGAAGAATCTCAAGAGGCAGACAAAATTCTCGGCGTAAGTAAGCGGATAATCCTGCCGTATGATACACGGGCGCTCCATGACAATCATTCAGATGCCTATAATGACCTCCTGCAGCACATACGTCAATTCCATCCTGATACCATCGTCACCATGCATGAAGATTATAACCATCCGGACCATATGTGGAGTGCGCAGTTTAGCCGGCCTGCAAGGTTTCAGGCTTCTGAACCAATACGTCCTGATTGGGGTTCTTCTGTCTGCGCAGCCTTATTGTACGGAGAGAACCCTAGGAGCACTCTTCAAGTTCGTCCAGATCTCTATCTCTTTGTCGTTATTGATCATGAGATCCAACGTAAAATTACTGCTATGAAGACTCAAATATCGCAGTTCCCCATTCTTGGAAAAACCATACTGGATGACATCTCTACATTGGCTGCGTTCCGGGCTATGAATGCCTATCCGATTAACCGTGACATCAAATTCTGCGAGGCATTCCAGATTATGTACAAGCAGACGGTTTTCAGAGACAAGTAATAATAAGGCGGCATGCCAATGGCATATGCTGAGGTTTCCCTCACCCTTTCACAACACCCAAAGGAGTCATTCAGCTTCATCCCGTATATTTCCTAAAAAACTCCTTCCTCTCTATACCTATCTCATTCAAGATTCCTTTTAACAGGCTTCGTTTAATGTCCTTGTTGGTGTGCATAGGCACTACTGTTGTTCTCTTATCAGGATGCCGATAGAATCTATGGCTTCCTTTTTGCCTAATGCACTGAAAACCCTCTTTCTCAAGAAATTTGCAAAGCTCTTTAGAAGAAAGCAGAGGAAGCTTCATCAGACAATAATCTCTTGAACTCCAACAAACTTAATGCTTTCCTCCTCGACTGTTTTCTTTTCATCTTCTTGCACTTCAAGGCAAAGCTCAATAGCTTCTTTAATATTCTTCATTAATTCATCTAATGTGTCTCCCTGGCTAAGGCAGCCCTGAAGCTCTAGAACCTTTCCTACATAGCCCCCGTCTTCATCCTGCTCTATGATCACATGAAATGTTTTTGCCATATGAAGAATAAATGAACCTTTGTTTATTAATATTGTGGTTTCAGAGAGGCCATTCCCTATTACCCTTTCACAACACCCAAAGGAGTCATCCTGATCACTTTGGAAGAGATGCCTGCTCCGTGGATCGAATCAATGACTGCGTCAACATCCTTATAGGCTTTAGGAGCTTCCTCTGCAAGGGATCTCGGAGTTGAGGCTTTGGTTGCGATCCCTCTGCTGTTCAATTCCTTCTCAAGCTTCCTTCCGTCAAAATCCCTTAATGCCTGGGTTCGCGACATCGCTCTTCCTGCGCCATGCGCAGAACTGCCGAAGGATTTCAGCAAGGCAGCCTCTGTTCCTTTCAGGATATATGATGCAGTTCCCATGCTGCCTGCAATCAAGACTGGCTCATCGGGAAAGCTGCGCGTAGCTCCTTTTCTATGGACATACACCTCTTTCTTTGCCCCATCAATCATATACTTCTCTTTCTTGACAACATTATGCGCAATCCCGTAAACAGTTGACATGTCCATGGATTCCCAGTCTCTCTTAAACACTTTAGCAAATGTTTCCCTGATCCATTGGGTCATGACAAGCTTGTTGGTAAATGAATAATTTACAGCGCATATCATTGCCTTAAAATAGTCCTGGCCCTCCTGAGAGGCAATGGGAGCGCAGGCAAGCTGCCTGTCTGCAAGCGTAATCTTGTATTTTTTTACTGCTGCTTCCTGCACTTTAAGATAGTCTGTCGCTATCTGGTGGCCTAATCCCCTGCTTCCGCAATGAATCATGACTAGTCCCTGGTCAACCTCTCCGATTCCCCATTTTTTTGCAGTCTTCTCATCGTACACCTGATCGACTCTCTGGATCTCGATGAAATGATTTCCCGCGCCTAAGGTCCCAAGCTGCGCGTGGCCTCGCTTTCTGGCAAGATCTGATACTTTTTTTGGGTCAGCGCCTTCCATGTGGCCTTTCTCCTCAATCTGCTTCTTGTCTTTTACAGTCCCAAATTCGTTCTCTATCGCCCAATCAACACCATTCACAAAGACCTCATCAAGCTGCTCATTGGTGATCCTCAGCTTTCCCGTTCCTCCAACGCCGCACGGCACTGCCCTGAATAACTCATTGCAGAGCTCCTGCGATTTCTCACGGATCTCGTCTGCAGTTAAATTTGTCTTAAGGACATGAATCCCGCAGTTGATGTCAAAGCCGCATAGTCCTGCAGAGATCATGCCTTTTTCAGCATCAAAGGCAGCAACACTTCCTACTGGCAGCCCATACCCCCAGTGGCAATCTGACATTGCAACAACCGGCTCCACAACGCCGGGCATCATTGCTACATTCGTGAGCTGCTTGATAGCATCATCCTCAATCGCATTGATAATAGCCTCATTTGCTATAATCTTGGCATCTACATTCATGCCTTCCCTTGCAGACTTTGGGAGAACAAGCTCAAAATCGTTGATTCTCTGGAGTTTTTCCTTAAACATGGATTGTAGAGGAGAGGTGTGGTTTATAAAGGTTGTTAGTTTCAATCGGGAAAGAGGGCTAAAAGATAGAAGGGGTGCTCTTAACTTTCTTTACTTTCATCAGACTTCTTTATTTTAATTTCCAAAATTTGGGCTTTCAGGCCTATTGGACTTGTGAAGCGGTTATCTTTTATTGAGTAGTTACCGCCAATGTTTACTGATTCTAACGCTTCTTCAATCTTTTCAATGTTATTACTGCCTATTGCATGTAATCTAACAAAAGGCACAGATAGTTTTAATCTATCATTTATGCCATCAACAATTTGATTTGTTGTTGTACCATTGCCTACAAAGAATGCAAGAGGGAAAAATTTGATTATGTCATAATAAAACTTCCTATATTCTTCTGCAGATTTATCGTCATATTGTGACTTAAATATTTCGATGAAAGGGATTATCATCTCGTCGAAATAACCTCCTCCGATAAGATTATAAACTTTGTTCCCTTTTCTTGGATAGTTGTCAATTAACTGTTTATGTAATTTTTTAGCCAACTCAGCATCCTTTTTATCGTATGCTAGTTTTACACGCCTAGCCATTAAAATACATTCAATCTCTTCTTCTGGTAACACGGTTCTCAGTTTTTTCAAACTTTCTTTTTGATCAATGGTTATTTCTTCGTATTCGGTATAACTGTTATCTAGATCTTTATGAATTACTTGACAAGGCAAACTATCTTTATCCTTATATTCTGCTAATTTATCTAACACATTATCAACTATTTTTGGATCATTAATAGTTTGGTCACCAAAATTGATTGAAGAATTATTAATCTCGATTTTCCTATTGTCTATATTAATGAATTTTTCAGGGATTATTCCTTTTAAGAAATCCCAGAACCCCATTTTAACATTTACCAGAGATAAAATATTTAACAAGTTCAGAATCTTTATTTTTTATAGGGATTTTTGAACCCTGCAAAACCCCCCCAAATTCACCAGAAGTAATACTTTCAAAATCTTGGGAGGTTGCTAATTTGCCATCGTTTTCAACTAAGTTTGATTCTGCATCTTCTTTAAATCCCAAAGAACTGATTACTTTAGATTTAACAGAATCATCAAAAACAATAATTGGTTTTTTCTCCATATTTCCACCTTTTATACTAATATTAATATTTTCCTTTATAAATGTTGCTTTTTTGCGGTTAAGTCAACTTAAGTGGGAAAACATAAAATCTCCTTTTTCTTAAAGAAAACCGAAGGATAGCCAAAAAGCGTTGAAGCTGTGCTATCCTTCGGAGGAAGATCAAATGATACAGACAGATCTGAGTAGCTTTAGCTAT
>DATDTY010000061.1 GCA_035290625.1 Candidatus Nanoarchaeia archaeon | reverse complement strand
TTTGAGAAGGCAATGCTCAGCCTTCCTGCTGTCAATCAGAATATCATGGCAAAGACAGTTGTGAAAAACCTGCTCAAAGGTTTTAGGGCGGATATTAAGAATAAATGCGGTATGGAGTTCATGGATATGAGGATGCATGATAAGGACTTGATTGCATCTTATGTCCTGACAAGGCAGAGGGAGATAATCCAGAAACAAAATATTTAAAGCAAAAATTCTCAATATAGAACAAAGACCTGATTTTAGACAGGATATACAGGATAAAACAGGATTGCATCCTGAGCTTGTCGAAGGATAAAAAATATTCATAGTTCGGCATGCTCACTATTAATCCTGTTAATCCTGTCAAGTTTTTATAATTCCTTATCAAGAACAAAAACCTGATAAGCCACAGAGGACACAGAGGTCGCAGAGAAAAAGTAAATTACCTGACTTTACCCTTGATTTTATACACTACACTTTGTCAAGATGCGTGGATTAATCTGCTTTAGAATGTCTTCTTGCTTTTTACTTATAGTGACTGTTTTTACGAATTTGTTTTTTGATTTTTGGTCTGTGATATATACTCGATACATCGTCTCCATGCTTTCTATTGCCTCGGATGCCTTTATGCCTAATTTTCTGAGTTTATATTCAAGAACAGATAAAAGCAAGTAAGCAAGATAACAAACAAAAATGTGCCCCTTGACTCGGTTGGCTAACCAAAACCTTACCTTATCCACCTCTAAAAGACCTTTCATACACCGGAAGGATTTCTCTATTCTATCTTTCTCAAAATACCCCTTGATTATTTCTTCTTCACCGAGATCTTTCGTCGAAAAGATCACCGATATTCCGTCATAGCGCTCTGCCAATGCCACCTCCTTGTAATTTACCTTATCCCCGCTTATATACTTCTTCAGCCCCTCTTTGATCCCCTTTTTCTCCTCAATCTGGTGGAGAGCATGATCAATTTCATCATATCTCCTCTCACGAATCCCCTGTTTCTCTTTCTCATTAAGACAAATGGCAAGATATCCATCAACCCCATCTATCTGGTATCTCTTCTTCTTTACATAAAAGGTAGCTTTCTGGAGCCTTACCCTGTGCTTCATCGAGATGATCTCCTCTCCCAAAACTTGATCTGCCACCTTCTTTAAACCAGTTTTCAATGGAAGCCCACACAACACTTCAAACCCCATCTCTTTGGCTTCTTTGATGTTCAATCGAGAAGAAACCCCTCGATCCCATACGATATAGACATCCTTAATATCCTGCCTCCGAAGTTGAAGAAGAATATCCGGCAATGTCCTCCCATCAAAAATGTTCCCCTCAAAAACCTTATGAAATATCGGAATGCCCTCTCCCTGCGTTACCGCCAATCCAACTTGAATCTGCCGGTCTTTCCTCCCATCCGCATTATGCCCACGCTTAGCCAGTGGACAACATACCCCGTAAAAATAGATATTCGTTATATCGTAAAAATAACCCCTTGGCGATAAATCCAAAACCTCTTTCAATCGACCAAATATCCGCCCCTGAACCTCTGATCCCCTGAGACCATCTACAGAGTCAATCGCCTCGATCAACTTCTTATACGTCACATCCGAAAGAGAAAGAAGACTCCCAATCTCTGTCTTCTGATACCAATCTACCATCCCAGTTAAACTATCTGGAGAAACGCAATGAGCATAAGCCAAACTCAACAAATAATCACCATATTCCCCTAAAGCCGCAGATAAATCAATCTGTCTTGCTATCTCATCTAACATCAATAGAGGGCCGTAGATCGTCACCCGGTCTATCGTCGAGGTCGCCACCGATCCTGTTAATATCGGTTTATCATCAACCTCCTTCCCCACATATCGGATATGCTTCTGAATAACCTTGCCACCCATCCTAACATTTTCTACCTCGGCAAGGTAAATCGAATCCCCCCGTTTTATCTTTCGCACAAAGCTCATAGTGTATATTATAAACACTACATCCCACTTTGTCAACATGCTTTTTTTACTCAAATTGCCTTATTTAACAATCCTTCTTGTAATCTTGTTTTGTAGTGTGCATAATTCGAGGTAAAGTTAGGTAAATTACACATACTGAAAAGAGAGAGTTACATAAACCAATCTCCGTTGCTTCAATGTCCACATTCTCCCATCCAACTGCTTCATGCAACCTTTGGTATTCTTCAACAGTTGGAGAGCATTCGACAAGGATATACTCATCCATCGTTTTGTTTGCAATAGCGTAGTACAAGGCTTCAGCCTCGCCAATTATAGCGAAGCCAA
>DATDTY010000060.1 GCA_035290625.1 Candidatus Nanoarchaeia archaeon | reverse complement strand
GGGGGGGGGGGGGGGGGGGGGGGGGGGGGGGGGGTGGGTATAAAACCTTAACACAAGGAACAGATGGTACGTCGAATGGAGCAACAAAAGGGAGTGGAGGAATTGGATATGGGGCTGGTGGTGGCGGAGGGGCTGGAACCGACACAGGAAACATAGGCTCTGGTGGAGGAGGGGGCGGTGGTAATGGCGGTGTGACCACTCAAAGTGGAATGAGCGTTCCAGATCCCAGCTACACAGTAGTGGTTGGTTCTGGAGGAACTGCAGGGACCGCGGGTGGAGTAGCTGGAGGCGCAGGAGCAGGAGGGTTCTTGCAAATTATCTACAATATTCAAACAGTATACAAGACTGAAGGCAATGTTACATCGGTCAATCTCCTAGCAGGACAGACAGTATCCAGCATTGATATGTTCGGGTATAATGTTTCATCAATTCCGAAAAATACAAATGTTAGTGCGCAGTTTTCCCAGGATAATCAGACATGGGTCAACTCAAGCAACGACATAGGCGGATGGGATAACATGACGCTGGGGGCCGGTGGTATAAGCCTTTCAGCCCTGAACTGGTACGGATCGAATTTTTACTACCGAATCCAGTTAAGATCAAATAGCTCCAATACCCCTATAATGGACAGCATACATCTCAATTACACCTCCTCCTCAAAGTCAATCGCAGAAAAGCAGGGATCCTATGGAATAAAAGTAAATGCAAGCTCGCTGATAGCCATTGTGAATACTGGAGCGCTTCAGAGCGCATCAACACCCATATCACAAGGAAGATGGTATCATGCTGCAGCAACATACGACAATTCACAGTTGACACTCTACCTCGATGGTGTATCGTCAGGAAGCCAGGCAACGTCAGGAAGTGTCCAGCAAAGCGGCTACGACTTTTTCATTGGTTCGCTTGATTCCCAAGTGAATTTTTTCAACGGAACAATAGACGATGTCAAAATCTATAACCGCTCTCTCTTATCTTCAGAAATCTACCAGCATTACATCTCCGGATTAGGCAACCATACAGAATCCCTGGCAACAATGATTTATAACTTCACAGCACCTGGAGAAAACTGGACCTGTGAAGTTACGCCTATAGACTACTTGAGTTTAGGAAGCCCGGCGAATTCAACCAGATTTACAGTCAAATTCAGGCCTCCAAGTGTAACCGCACTAAACTCCAACGCAACCGAGAACATCACAAGATCTGCAAATACAGTAAACTTTTCTGCTGTAGTGACTACAGTAGAGGCAGGAACGCTTTTGGTTAACCTGAACGGCACAAGCCTCACACAATCCTCAAACAATATCTGGTGGTTGACTTCAACCCCGTCAAGCCTGGGCTGTGTTGCTGAAGGAAGCTGTACTCTGATACTCAACGCAACTATTGGAGATGGAGAGAACACAAGCCAGACCATAACCCTAACCATAGACAATACAGCTCCTGTCATCTCCGAATTCAAGTCAAATGACACAGACAATGTAACAAGGGCTGACAGGCTGCTCAATTTGACTGTGACAGTGACAGACACCAACATCCTGAATGTCAGCATCAATGGAACCTATCTGATCCAGGCTGGCAACAACTGGTGGAGCACGAACACAACAGCAGGCTTCGGCTGCCCTGCAAACGATAATTGCCAGCTGAATGCAACAGCCTTGGACAAGGCTGGAAACTTCAAGACTGCTGCGTATAACTTTACTGTGGATAACTCAACTCCCACAGTCTCGGCCATCTTCACCAACAAGACAAATAATGTGACAAGAAGCGACGTGAACCTCACCTTCAACATCAGCGCCTCAGATCATATCAAAAACATCAGCCTGAACAGAACCTATCTGCTGATAGGCAACCTGTATTGGTACACGATCAACACCACCACACAATTAGGATGCCCAACAAGCGGAGTCTGCTCTCTCGCCTTTAATATAACAGATCTTGTTGATCAATCAAACACAAGCGAAGGCATGAACATCAGCATTGACGACACCTTCCCAACCATCCACAACTTTACCTCAAATAAAGCTCCATTAAATATCACAGGCCAAAACCAGAATGTGAACTTCACAATAAGGGCCAATGATACCGGCTCCCAGGCAAACATCACAATCAATGGCTCAGTCATGACTCAGAACGGAGACGGCACAAACATCTCCTGGCTTGCAGCAACTCCTTCAACCCTCGGCTGCCCAAGCACAGGAAATTGCACCTTGACTGCAATAATCATTGACCAAGCAGGAAACAGTAATGCAACAAATTACACACTAACCTTGATCGGCCAGGGTCCAGATCCCTTTGCGCTCCTTGAGCCTAAAGACGGAACAGTATCAGGAAACCAATCTCCATTCCTGAGATGGCAGGCATCAAGCAGCTCAGTATTTGCAAACTACTCAATCCTTGTTGACGACACAGGAACATTTGAATCCATAGAGTTCATCTACAATACAACAGGAGTAAACTCAACGAATGCAACAGCAGACGATGTCTGGTCAACCAACAAAACCTGGTTCTGGAAGGTTATTGCATACGATACAGAAGGGTTCAACAGATCCTCAACCCAGGCATTCAAGTACATCATTGACCGCTCTGCTCCTGTGATTACAGGAGAAACAAACACAAGCGGAGAAACGCCTATCATTTACGCAAACACCAGTGTCCTTGCAAACGCTACCGTAGTTGACGACAACCTCAACCAGGCCTGGATCTCAGGAAACTGGACAGGAGAATGGCAGAACATCACAGTAACAGCAAACAACGCAGGAAATTATACCTTCACGATTGGCTCTGGAAACTTCTCAACAGGCGAAGTTGTAGGATGGAGGTATTATGCAAATGACTCCGCAGGCAACATGACAACAGGCTCCTTGCAATCCTTTAACATCTCCAATAGAAACTCCCCTCCAGCACCCAGCCTCGCAGCTCCAATCAACAATTCTATCAAGGCCGCAAACAATATCATCTTTGGCTGGAACCCCTCAATAGACAGCGATAATGATAATGTAACCTATGAGCTTGAGGTTGGAAATGATGCCTCCTTTGCCTCCTTTGACCTCGTTGTTGTGAATATATCCCAAACAATGTTCAGCAACATCTTCACCAACGCAAGCCTTTCAGCAGGAACAAAATACTGGCGTGTCCGTGCCTATGACGGATTCAATTATTCAGCATACTCGAACGTATCGGTTTTGGATTCAAAGGATTCAGCCATTAACATCACAAGCCCATTGAATGATTCAGTCCTGCAGAGAGGATCTGCTCAGACAATTACAGTGCAGAATCTCAGGGGAGCTGACTGGATCAGCAATGTTGTTATTGAGATTAATGGAACCCAATACACAGCAAGCGCAGCAAATGACTGGTCAGTCACCCTCACAATCCCTGATCTCCGGAAAACCCTGGTTAACATAACCGCAATCGGCTACAATAGCTCAAATCAGGACACAACCAGGGCGTTCATAATAGCCAGGATATCAAATTCCTCAGCAGCCCCAAGGATAGAGTATGTTTGCTCAAACGAGAGCTATATCTTCAATAACAGCAATGCAACGCTTGTATGGAAGGTTACAGACAGCGCGCCATTGAATTCAACCAACATCACAATTTTAACTCCAGCATCGGCAACCCTCAACCTTTCTGTGGATCGCAGCGAGCAATCCGGCCTCGCAACAACCTATTATTCCTCTTACTTCATTAATGAAACAGGGAATTATACTCTCACAGCATCAGTTACGGATATCAATGCAAACACTGCGGTCCTCAATGGAACAGTCTATTCCTTTGCTGTTGGGAATGGCACCAAGCCAATCAACCTCACAGGCATCGGCATTACAGGATTCAAGCTCAGGGATAGATGCGGAGCCTCTCTTCTCGGAACAGGCAGCAACCACTCTGTGCCAATCGAAAGCATAAACAATATTGAAGGAATAACCTCAGGGCCATCCATTGTCGTAAACAGGGCCAATGCGTCCAATATCACTTTCCTGTTCAATTACACAGATATGGGAACAGGCATCATCCCTCCTTCATCTACGCGATCCCTTCTTCAGTTCGGCCTGCATACCAATTTTACGAATTACCAGAACTTTACAATCACGTATAACTATTCAGATGCCCAGTCTGCAATTGACGCAGAAAACAGCCTTGCAGCCTACTACTGCGCAGACACTTCCTCATGCGTATGGGCGCAGCTCACATCAATACTGGACAATACGCAAAAAACAATCTCAATAGAGGACAACAGAACAGGCTATTACCTCATTGGGGAGCCTGTAACCACAATAACAAGAACTGTAGTCACAGGAGCTCCTCTGTCTCCAGCTGCCCCTCCTAAGCTTGAAACCAAGGTTGTGTCATTGAAGATGGAGGCAGTCGAGCCGCTTGCCCTCTACATCAGCCAGGAAACCCAGAATCCCATTAAGATTACAAATATCGGCCAGCTTGCTGTCAATGGCATCTCCCTAAGCGCAGCCAGTGATGACGATGATCTCAAAGTGAATATAAGCCCGCAGTACTTAAGCCTGCTCAATATACAGGAAGCATCGCTCCTGAATCTCAGCATTGCATCGCAGCCAAACGCAAAGTTTGGAAGAAGAGCGATTAATATCACTGCTGCTGCAAGAAAGCCGGATATCTCGGAATCATTAGTAGTGTACATTGACATTACAGACAGGGAAGGCTTGAATAGATCAAGTCTTCTGAGAGAGCTGGAGTTTGCCAAAGACCTCTTCAGCCAGAATCCTGAATGCAATACCCTGCGGTATTTGATCGACGAAGCAGAAGCTCAGGAGCAGCTGGGGAATCTTAAGCAGGCCCTGGCTCTCGTTGAGCAGGCCATAGAGGCATGCCGGGACAGGACAGGAGTCCAGGCAGCGCTGAAATCTCCCCCAAGGTTCAGGGCAAGAGACGTAATGATCTTCATCGGAGAGCTGACAGCATTGATCCTTCTTGGAATGCTCATGTACGGATACTACAAGGCAAGGGGAGAAGGAGGAGGATAAGGCGCAGGGGCCGCACGATCCCAACAAGCCCGGAGGGCCATCAAGACCAATCGGGGGGGAGCACTCACAAAAAAGCAGTAGCAATCATGGCACCAAAATATAAAATAAAAAAAATAAAAAAATCAACCCGTGGAATTTGTTTGATTTCCACTAGGCAAGCACTGTCCGCTCAAGCACCAATTTGAGCACCATTGGTATACATAATCTACGGTCTGGCTGGAGCAGCTTGAACTGCAGGTTCCTGGGAAACTGCACGCATAACTCGTGAATTCCCTGTGCACATTTCCATCACCCCCGCAATACGGAGTGCCTGTCCATCCTGATTGCCCGCAATCGCCTGCTGTGCTGCATGCTATTGACAGATTTTCATCAGCCTGGCCATTGCAGTTATTGTCAAAGCCGTCGCATCTTTCTGGCACAGGCTCACAGTCTGGCAATTCCTTGTTGTCTTCCTTGCTTGCACAGTCTGCATCACCAGGTAGAGAGCCATCTCTACATCTTGTGCTTTTAGTCAAATAATCACAATAGCCATCTCCATCGTTGTCCACGCCATCGTTGCACTGTGTTTTTACCAGAGGATTTTTTGCTTCCCCGGTTATGCCCGAACTCTGGACATAGCCTAATAAGAATATTGCCACAGCGGCTAGAATCAAAACTAAATAGGTCGAGTTTTTCGAGTTTTTCTGCTTCATTTTTCACCTCCTTGGTTAATATTTTAAGCAGTATCCTTAAGATGGAAGTCTTATTTATTACTTCCTATTTGGGGTGAATGGGTACCTATTGACATAAGGCAAGCGCCCATTCCCTTCCGATAAAATAAGACTTTTCTCAGTTGATAGTAATGAGCATTAACAACATATTGCCACTGTCGAGTTAAGATTTGCGCCAAGCTTACCCTTTCAGATGCTGCTGAAGATCAGAATAAAATGCCCGAATCCGCTGCCCAACAATCTGTTTCTCCGATGAAGCGAGGTTCTGGTAGGCAGTATAGATATCACGATAGACTCCAACTGCTTCCCTTGGATTGTCCTGGAGGGTTTGCCGCCCCTTGGCCAGCAAATCGTCGATTTTCTTGACCTTTTCATGGTGGTCTGCCTCAGATTTAAATATGCCTTTAAGCTGGGATCGTTTGCGGTCAGCAAGCTTCATGATGATGGACCGAAATTCTCCAATAAGGCCGCGAAGCTCATTTTTGGAATATCCATCCTGGCTGTACTGGAGCTTGGAAAGATTTTTTGAAAAAAAGATGATGTCCTTGTTGTTCTTTGCCAATTCCTGCTCAAGTTCCTCATACGTGAATTCATAATTGATGTTGAGGTAGTCTGCAAAAAATCTCCTGATGGTTTGGATAAGCCTCTCAAAGACTGTGTAAGAATCAGTATAAGCAAGATCCTGCTCAAGTTCATCAATAATCTCAAGTGCGTGTTCGTATGATTCAAGATGCCTGAGCTCAGGGATGCTTCCCGAAGGCTTACGGAACAATGTCCTGAAACCGTGCCATCGCTTTGGAGGAGCCCCAGCCAGAGGCCGCAGTTCCGGTTTCTTAGGCGATCGTTTGCGGAAGAGGTCACGGATGAGAAGCACAGCAAAGATGAGCATCATGAGAACGATAATCGGGATCGGCAACAGGATAAGCAGAGGATATTCCTCTCCAAGGATTTGAACAGCAGAGACAGAAGACGCAGCAAGCACAAAGATACCACTAACCAAAACAGGCTTCGCCTTCACATACGCCATACACCTGCTAGGAACTCGACGCTTTAAAAAAGATTAGGAGCATTGCAGAGTAACACTAAAGCTTAATAAAGGCAAAAAAGGTTGGCTGGTGGCATGGGCAATCAGGGGCAAGACATCAGGCAGTACGCAGCACAGCTTGAAAGTATACGCAAGGAGCTGTCAAGGATCATTGTTGGCCAGGAAAGAATCATAACAGGCCTGCTGAGGGCGCTTCTCGCAAACGGGCATGTGCTGGTGGAGGGGGTTCCGGGAACTGCAAAAACGCTTGTGATCCGGGCATTGGCGGCAGTGACAGGCTGCAAGTTCTCGCGAATCCAGTTTACTGTTGACCTGCTCCCTACAGACATCACTGGAATCACGATCTATGAAGAGCGCAAGGGATTCAGCATCGTAAAAGGCCCGATCTTCGCTGAATTCGTTTTGGCAGATGAGATCAACCGCGCTCCTGCAAAGACGCAGTCTGCCTTGCTGGAAGCTATGCAGGAAAAGCAGGTCACAATCGGAAAAGAAACCTTTCGGCTTCAGGATCCCTTCTTTGTCATGGCAACGCAAAACCCCATCGAGTCCACAGGAACCTACCAGCTTCCTGAAGCGCAGATGGACAGGTTCCTGTTCAAAATCCTGATCGATTACCCCTCACTGGATGAGGAGAAGACAGTGATCGACACGAATATCAATATCCACAAGTTCGAAGAGTACCAGCTGAAGAATATTGTAGGGCCAAATGACATTGTGAAGATGCAGCAGGTAGTGAAGGATATATATCTGGGAGAGGATATTAAGAAGTACATAGTCAGCATCGTTGATGCCAGCCGCCACCCCCAAAAGTACAATGTGGCCTTGGGGAAGTATATTGAGTGGGGGGCGTCTCCCCGCGCATCAATCAACCTCAGCATTGCTGCAAAGGCTGAGGCATTGCTCCACGGAAGCGACTATGTAGACCCGCAGTTTGTAAAGAATGTTGCCCTGGACATTCTCAGGCACAGGATCCTTCTGAACTATGAGGGGATAGCTGAAGGAATCAGGACTGATGATGTAGTGAAAGAGATTCTGGTCAGGGTGCCAATACCCTAATGGCAAGGCTCCATATAGACATATCAAAGATTGTCAAGCAGATAGAGCTTGCTACCAAGGATCTCATCGGAGGGGGCCTCAGCGGAGGCTACCAGTCCGCATTCAGGGGATCTGGCCTTGAGTTTGTGGGTTACCGCCCCTACACACAGAATGATGATGCCACGCTAATCGACTGGAAAGCTTCCAGAAGATCAGACCAGCTCCTGATCAAGGAGTTTATGGAGGAGCGAAACCTCAATATTTTCTTCCTTGTCGACACAAGCGCCTCAATGATGTATGGATCGACTGAAAAGCTGAAAAGCGAATACGCAGCGGAGTTTGTTGCATCGTTTGCGTATGTGATGCTCGGGAACCGCGATGCTGTAGGCTATGCCTTTTTCAATGAGCATGTGCACAAGAAAGTTCCTCCTGCCAGCACAAAGATCCGGTTCTTCCAGTTGACGCAGGACCTCGAAAACCCGGGAAATTATGGCGGCGGCTGCAATCTGAGCAATGCGCTGGAATTTTGCGTGAAGAGGCTTCCAAAAGGAACCATGACGTTTGTTGTCTCGGATTTTATCGGCATAAAAGAAGACTATACGAAATACCTGAGCGTTGCTAGCCAGAAGCTTGACCTTATAGGTGTGATGATTCGGGACCCACGCGACAGAACGCTTCCCCAGGACAATGTCCAGGTCATGGTAAAGGACCCCTTCACAGGGAAGCAGCTGCTCTTTGTTCCTGAGGATATGAAGGATGCATACGAGTCCTATGTGAAGGAACAGGAGCACGAAATCCAGAACATGTTTTTTCAGAAAGGCGCTGACTTCATAGCGCTCTCAACAGACAAAGCCTTCGTAACACCGCTGATAGACTTCTTCAGGCGCAGGCAGAGGAAATTCAGGTGAGAGAAGTGAAAGATGGCATTTGAATTTACCAACCCGCAATACCTCTGGTTTTTCCTAAGCATACCATTCCTCATTATTGTCCATTTTGTCAGCCTGCGCTCCAGCAGCCAGAAGGCGATAGAATTCGCCAACTTTGAGGCCCTGGCAAAGATCAGGCGGCGCATGGAGAAGGAACAGCCCCTCCTGAGCATCTTTCAGTACAAAAACCTTGTGCCCTTGGCGGTAAGGGTCACATCTTTAACCTGCCTTGTGCTGGCAGTTTCCGGCCTGATCTATTCCTACAGTGGAGAGGCCCCAAATTTTGATTTTGTCCTCGCGATTGACATCTCATCATCAATGCTGAGCGAAGACTTGCAGCCGAATCGCCTTGAGGCTGCCAAAGAGGCTGCGGGCGCCTTTCAAAAGCTTGTTTCACCTGCGTCCATTGGCCTGGTGACCTTCTCCGGAACCAGCTTCATTGAATTGGACATGACAGATTCGGAAGCAGAGGTGGGAAATGCTATACAGCGCATTGCAATAAGGAACATTGGAGGAACTGACCTTGGAGGCGCAATCATCACATCAGTGAATCTGCTGAGCCAGGCAAAAAACGCAAAGGCAGTCATTCTGCTGACTGATGGGCAGAGCAATATCGGCGTCGGGCCAAATGATGCAATTTCATACGCAAGCCAGAAGGATGTAGTCGTTCATACAATTGGGGTAGGCACGCTCGAAGGCGGATTCTTCCGGGATCTCAACGTGACGACAAAGCTTGATGAGGAGACTCTCAAAGAGATCGCAGAGCAGACCGGAGGCTTGTATTTCCGGGGCCAGGACATTCCGGAATTGAATACGGCATTCTCGCAGATTGCGGACTTTACGCGAAAGACAATCACCCTGCCGCTTGCTCCTGCTCTACTGCTCATTGCCATCCTTCTCTGGGTCTTCGACTGGCTCCTCATCAGCACAAGGTTCAGGATCATACCGTAGGGGCTCCGGTGAAATCTCGCTGTGGCTTGCGAGTGAGCTCGTTCTCACTCGCTAACAAGCCACCGGCTGCCGCAAACTTCGCCCAGTGTTGTTTTGAGTGTTAAGCGACATTCCCCGAAGGTGCTAAAAAGAGCTACGCTCTTTTGGCACACCAAAACGCCCGACGGCGTTTTGATTGTGGCAACCCCCTTGTCGTTATTGTGTCCTTGGCTTCAGGGGCTCACAAATGGCCGCCATCGCCATCTTCTACCGAGCTTCTCAAAGCAAGAATTTAAATAGCAGTACTGGCAAATCTTCGTCCATGGACCTCACAGAGGAAGCATATCATCAGGCAGTCGAAGTC